>JBILEG010000349.1:0-4140 GCA_044352225.1 Pseudomonadales bacterium
TCTCAACACAAGCGCCCACACAAATTGCTTGATCGTCTCTTCTTAAACAACTGCCAAACCGCTTGGGCTTCGCTTCCTTTCAGGGGTACCCCCCGTCAGGGAAGGCGCATTATACGGATCGAACTCGGGGCATCAAGACAATGTGCTTCTGCATACCCGGTACTATTCCCTTGCCTGTGCGCCTCGTCTGCCTTGACAGGCGGTAACGCCGAACAAACAAGAGGACGGGCCCTAACTCTGCTACGGCGTATCGCGCCGGATGAGCCGGTCCCAACTCAGTTGGCCGGGGCCTGAGAGCGCATATGCGATCGCGGAAAACAGGAGAACACGAGGGGGATCCACCGTCACAAGCCCGATCAGCAGAACCAATACGAGGATAATGACGAACGGCACCCTCCGCCTCAGATCGAACTTCTTGAAACTCAGATAACGAAAATTACTGACCATCAACAACCCCGCTGTAGCAGTCAGAAGCGCTGCTGCAAATGCAACCAATCCAGGGAGGTTCTCACCGGTGAATCCAAGATCTGTCGCCGACCAGACAAGCGAAGCAAGCAACGCCGCCGCCGCCGGACTGGCAAGCCCTCGGAAGTAACTGTTATCGGCAGTTCCAACCTGCGTATTGAACCGTGCCAGCCGCAGGGCTGCGCCGGCTACATAGATGAACGCTGCGGCCCATCCGAATTTACCCAGCCCGGACAGGGCCCAGGAAAAACAGACCAAGGCGGGCGCGACTCCGAATGAAACCATGTCAGAGAGACTGTCGTACTGGACGCCGAATGCACTCTCGGTGCCCGTGAGGCGGGCCACACGACCATCGAGTCCGTCGAAGAACATGGCGATGAAAATGGCAATGGCAGCCGACTCGAATTGGCCGCTCATGCCATGGACAATCGCGTAGAAGCCAGAAAACAGAGCGCCGGTGGTTAACAGGTTGGGAAGCAGGAAAATGCCTCTTCGGCGTACTTTCTGCCCGGCTTCAGTAAGTTCGTCCTCCTCGTGTTCATCAACGGGAAGCCCCAGATCAACTCGTGTCGGCACTTCGCGGTTGTTCGGGTCGTTGTCTGACACAGGTCACTCCATAGTTGATGGTGGGCCAATATAAGCGAGCGCGTCACGGCATGTCAGCCGCGCCGCCAATGGGTGGACGCGTGCGCCCATAGCGACTGGACAAGAGGATTCCCGAGAGACCGGTCCCTGGCGCACAGACCGATCCGGAATGCAGGCAACGCGGGGGAGACCTCCATCAGCTTGATCCGGTCACGAAAGGGGCTCTCACGAAGGACAAGCAGCGGCACCACCGCACATCCCATCCCCAATGCGACCATGCCCGCAATCGCCTCGTTACCGGATACCTGTGCATATACAGAAGGCGAAACCCCCATTTGCTCGAACCAGCGGTCGATGCGCTCGCGGGCAAGGCCCCCCTCAGGCATGACGAAGGGTTGCCCCTCCCAAGCACGCGCAAGAGTTCTGCGCCGGGCGCCGGGCAGGAGACCGGCTGGCAGATTCATCGATGTCGGTGCGATGAAGACCAGCGGAGAACTTACGAGTTCGACAAACCGCAATCCATGGGGGAGCCGGTCCGGGCAGGCCACGATAGCGAGGTCCTCCTGTGCCTGCTGTATGCGGCGGATTGCAATGGACTCGTCGCCCGTATGGATTTTGACTTCGACACTCGGGTAGTCCCGCCTGTAGGTGGGCAGGAGATCCGCAAGGATGCTGTAACTGGCGGTGACCGAGCAGTAGAGACTGATCGTTCCGCCCAGCGCCGGAGCCTCACGTCCGAGTCCTCGGCGCAACGCTTCGAGTTTTTCAAGCAAATCGTCTGAGTGCCCCCTGAGCGTCTCGCCGTCACGCGACAGACGCACGCTGCGACTGCTGCGATCGAAGAGGCGGCAACCGAGTTCGTGCTCCAAGCGCCGGACCATCCGACTCAGGGTCGATGCGGAAACATTGCACTGTGCTGCGGCCCTGCCGAAGTGCAGCGTGGATGCGAGTGCCTCGAAGGCCCGCAAGGAACGTATGTCCATGATTGATGCACAAAGCGGAATGCAGGATTTCAAAGATATCACTTAATGCAATGACTGCACGGCTGTAGACTGCGGCACCCAGACCTTGCCGGATTTCAACGGAGAGCCCATGTCCTCGAACTATTTCAACTCGCTCACTCTGCGCGATCAGCTTGCACAACTCGGCCGCTGCCGTTTCATGGACAGGGCCGAATTTGCGAGCGGCACCGAACGTCTGCGCGGCGCCAAGGTGGTGGTCGTCGGCTGCGGCGCACAAGGCCTGAATCAGGGGCTGAACATGCGCGACAGCGGCCTCGATGTGAGCTACACACTGCGTGCGTCCGCCATCGCGGAAAAACGTCAATCCTGGAAAAACGCCACCGAGAACGGCTTTCGCGTAGGCACCTACGAGGAACTCATCCCCACTGCTGACCTCGTGTGCAACCTGACACCGGACAAGCAGCACTCCGCCGTCGTCGCGGAAATCATGCCGCTTATGAAACAGGGGGCGTGCCTTGCCTACTCTCATGGCTTCAACATCGTCGAGGAAGGCGAACGGATCAGGCCCGACCTGACGGTGGTGATGGTTGCACCGAAGTGCCCGGGCACGGAGGTGAGAGAAGAATACAAACGCGGCTTCGGTGTACCCACACTGATCGCCGTGCATCCGGTGAACGACCCGCGTGGCGACGGCCTGGAGATCGCGAAGGCCTACGCGGCCGCGACCGGCGGGCACCGCGCTGGCGTACTGGAGTCATCCTTCATCGCCGAAGTGAAGTCCGATCTGATGGGCGAGCAGACAATTCTGTGCGGCATGCTGCAGACCGGTTCGTTGCTTTGCTTCGACAAGATGGTCGAGAAGGGCGTGGCGCCGGGTTATGCCGCAAAACTGATGCAGCATGGCTGGGAGGTCGTGACGGAGGCGCTGAAGCATGGCGGCATCACGAACATGATGGACCGCCTCTCGAATCCCGCGAAGATCGAAGCCTTCCGCTTGTCGGAACAGCTCAAGAGCATCCTGCGCCCGCTGTTCTGCAAACACATGGACGACATCATGAGCGGGGAGTTCTCACGCACCATGATGCAGGACTGGGCAAACGATGACCGCAACCTTCTAGGTTGGCGGGAAGACACTGGCAGAACCGCTTTTGAAACCACCCCGGTAGATATTTCAGCCAACATCACGGAGCAAGAGTTCTTCGACCGCGGAATCCTGATGGTCGCCATGGTGAAGGCCGGGGTGGAACTGGCGTTCGAGACGATGACTGCTACGGGAATCATCGACGAGTCAGCTTATTACGAGTCGCTCCATGAGACTCCGCTGATCGCCAACCTGATCGCTCGGAAGAAACTCTACGAGATGAACAAGGTGATCTCGGATACGGCGGAGTACGGCTGCTACCTCTTCGCACACGCCGCGGTCCCGATGCTCCGGGACTTCATGCGCGACGTGGACACCGATGTGATCGGCCGGGGACTGGGCGGAGATATGGGCGTCGACAACCAGGAGTTGATCGCCGTCAACGCTGCCATACGCAACCACCCGGTGGAAACCATCGGCAGGGAGTTGCGCTCTTACATGACTGCCATGAAACGGATTCTCTGACTCCGCCTTCACTACCAGTCCCGGCGCGAACATCACGCGCCGTTGTGCACCAGACGCCCGGCCTCGCGCCGGGCGTTCTGCTTCAAGGGCTCAGGACGCGATCTCCGCGCGAAATCCCCGACACACCACTGCGCACCACCTCGAGGATCACGGCATCCCCGACCGCCTGTATGAAGGCGTCGAGCTTTTGCTGTGTACCCGCAAGCATGATCGTGTAGAGCGTACTGGTCACGTCGACGATCTGCCCACGGAAGATGTCGGTGGAGCGCTTGATCTCCTCACGCTGGGCGCCTGTCGCCCGAACCTTGATGAGCATGAGTTCGCGCTCGATGTGTGCCCCCTCGGTGAGGTCCGTGAGCTTCACCACATCGATCATCTTGTTCAGTTGCTTGGTGATCTGCTCGATGACGCGATCGTCTCCGACGGTGGTGAGCGTGAGGCGGGAGAGCGTGGGGTCTTCGGTGGGCGCCACGTTCAGCGTCTCGATGTTGTACCCACGCTGAGAGAACAGCCCCACGACCC
>JBILEG010000562.1:0-4136 GCA_044352225.1 Pseudomonadales bacterium
TAACGAGCCCGACGACGGTCACGAGCCCGACCACGGTCACGAGCCCGACGACCGTCACGAGTCCGACGACGGTCACGAGCCCGACGACGGTAACGAGCCCGACAACGGTAACGAGCCCGACGACTGTCACCAGTCCGACGACCGTCACGAGTCCGACCACGGTCACTAGTCCGACAACCGTCACCAGCCCGACCACGGTCACGAGTCCGACGACGGTTACGAGTCCGACAACCGTGACGAGTCCGACAACCGTCACCAGCCCGACGACTGTCACCAGCCCGACCACGGTCACGAGCCCGACGACCGTCACGAGTCCGACCACGGTTACGAGCCCGACGACCGTCACGAGTCCGACCACGGTCACGAGCCCGACGACCGTCACGAGCCCGACGACTGTCACCAGCCCGACGACCGTCACGAGCCCGACGACCGTCACGAGCCCGACGACTGTCACCAGCCCGACGACCGTCACGAGTCCGACGACCGTCACGAGCCCGACGACCGTCACCAGCCCGACGACGGTAACGAGCCCGACGACGGTCACCAGCCCGACCACGGTAACGAGCCCGACCACGGTCACGAGCCCGACGACCGTCACGAGCCCGACGACCGTCACGAGCCCGACGACCGTCACGAGCCCGACGACCGTCACGAGCCCGACGACAGTCACCAGTCCGACGACGGTCACGAGCCCGACGACCGTAACGAGCCCGACCACTGTCACGAGTCCGACTACGGTCACCAGCCCGACAACCGTCACGAGTCCGACAACGGTCACGAGCCCGACGACCGTAACGAGTCCGACCACGGTTACGAGCCCGACGACCGTAACGAGCCCGACCACGGTCACGAGTCCGACCACGGTTACGAGCCCCACAACCGCCACGAGCCCGACAACCGCCACCAGCCCGACCACGGCTACCAGCCCAACGTCGCCACCGACGCCGCCAACGCCGCCCACGCCGCACGCACCGACGGTCGCTGCTACCCAGCACACCGTCCACGAGGCTGGCCTGGCATCGGGCTCCAGTGCCGGTGTCGCAACAACCGTCGTCTCCGGCCAGATCACTGTGGGCGACGCGAACGGTCTCGCGGACATCCGCAGCATCAGCATCGGGGGCACCGAGTTCACCATCGGTGCGGGCGGGATTGCAGCCCTGCAGGGCGCAACGGTGCAGACGGAGTTCGGGTCCTTGGCGATCACCTCGGTCAACGGGGGCGTGTTGTCGTTCAGCTACACGCTGGAGCGCCCGGTCGACAATGATTCGGTTACCGGAGCAACCGATCTGGCCTTCAGGGAACAGATTCCCGTCACCGTACGCGATGCGACCTCGAGTGCCAGCACCTTCGTTTCCATCGAGATCCTCGACGACGCACCCGTGGCCGGGCTGGACCCTGCGAATGAGGTCCTGATCGAGGAGAACGACATCGGAAGCGCGGGAGCTACCCTCCAGTTCAGCCTGGATGTGTCGGGCAGCGGATCCGAAAGCGGCGCCGATGTCCCGGCAACCAGGAGCTTCGCCCTCTCGCTGCCATCCGATGGCGTGGATAGCGGATTGAAGACCACCAGCGGTCAGGCCGTGCTGCTCTACCGGAGCGGTAGCGATACCGTTGTGGGCCGAACGGCGGGAGGCAGCGAGGCGTTCAGAATCTCCGTCGATCCGCTCACCGGGATCGTCTCGGTGACGCTACTCGCGACGCTGGCTCATCCTGCCGACACGGACGTTCTGCACCTTGATCCGGGCATTCTCTTCGCGACGACGACCATCACGGATGCGGACGGGGACAGCGACACTGCCTCGGAGGATTTCAGCCGGCTTGCCGGGTTCGGCGATTCGGAACCCGTGATCACTGCAGTGCAGGGCGCTGCCTTGGGCAACCAGACAGGCCTGTCGGTAGTCGGCCAGATCAGCGCATCGGCAGCCGATGGCATCGCGGGCTTCGACCTCTCGCCGAGTCTGGGCAACGCGCCCGCCGGCCTCAGCTACGCGTTGCAGCCAGACGGCTCACTGATCGCCCGCGACACGAGCGGCGCATCCGTGTTCAGCCTGTCCATCAACGCGTCCGGGGAGTACACCTTTACCGCGCTGCGCACGGAGGCCACTCTTTCGGCATCAGCGCCCAAGTTCAGCACGGCAATGATGCCGGCAGGATCTCCCACCGTCTCGGCGTCGATCGGACTCTACGGAAGCTATGACAGTGCTACCGGTGCTGGAATCGGTGAGCAGGTAACCTCCGTGGTCTTCTCGTCGGCAAACGGCGCGCTGAACCCCTCGAACGACGGACTGGGTATCGGCAACAACCTGATCGACAACCCGAGGACGGCGCCGGCAGAAGTGCTCTCGATGCAGTTCGCCAACGCGCTGTCCAACGCATCGATCACCATCGGCAACCTGAACACCAACGAGACCTTGAGCTGGAAGGTCTACCGCGACGGCCAGCTGGTGGACTCCGGAGACATCAGCCGGACCTATGTGGATGCCGACGGCAACACGGCCCAGATTGCCCGCAGCGAGAGCCCGGTCTATCTCTTCGATCTGGGCAAGAACGGACTCGATCCCGGCGTTCTCTTTGATCGCATCGAGATTTCCGGGGGCGAGGGCACGTCCTACAAGTTCATCAGTGTGGCAATAGAGAAACCCGTTCCGTTGCAGGAACTGCAACTCGAGTTCGGCGTGGTAGCCACTGATGGCGACGGAGACACCTCGCCGGTGGCCACGTTCACCGTCAACATGGGCGGGGCCGACAATGTCGTGCGTGACACGGCAGGCGATACCTCGCTTCTGGGGCGCGAAGGTGCCGATGTTTTCCAGTGGAGCCTCGCCGAGCCCGGCGCGTCCGACACGGTGTCCGGCTTCGACACGGGAAGCCCCGCATCGGGCGGTGACGCGCTGGATATCCATGACCTGCTGCCGCCGGAAAGCGTGGGCAACCTCGAGAGCTACCTGCGCTTCGAGGACTCGGGCACAGGCGGCACACTGCTCAAGATCAGCCACGAGGGTGCCTTCACCGGTGATGCGGCACACGACGCGGGTGTGAGTTACCAGAGCATCGACCTGCAGCACGTCGACTTCAGCAGCCTGGGCAGCAGCCAGCAGCAGATCATCGACAACCTGCTCGGCAGCGGTAAACTCATCACCGAGTGAAACGTGCCACTCCCCGGCCGTGTGTGCCGGGGAGTGGCCAACGCCCTGCCGGAGTTCGCACATGAGCCACTACGTGAAGAGGAACTCGCAGGGAATCGTGGTCGCGGTCAGTGTTGAACCCCTTGAGGGTTTCGAGCTTGCGACAGCCGGAGCAGAGGAACTGGCGCGTCACATGGCCGAGAGCACTGCGGCCCAGAACCCTTTCGAGGAGTCGGATCGCGATGTGGTCCGGGTACTCGACGACCTGATCAATCTGCTGGTCGAGAAAAACACGATCCGGTTCACAGACCTGCCGCTTGCGGCACAGCGCAAGCTTCTGGAACGCAAAGGTCTTCGCCGCGGAGGCTCCCACCTCGGCTTGCTCGGCGAGGATTCCTCCCTCTTTTGAACCGAGTCCTGCTCAGGCGGCGCCGGTGCCCGCCGTGACGGCAGGCCCCGTGACACCGTCAAAGCCGAGTTCGCGCAAACTGCGGATTTCAGCGTCCGTGCGCGCACCCTCACCGATCGCGCGCATGCCGATCGAGTGGGCGATGATCGCAAGGCCCCGCAGAAACACCTGGTTCGCAGCGTTCTGCTCGACGCCCTGCACGAAAGACGCGTCGATCTTCATGTAATCGAGTCCCAGGTCATGCAGCTCGCCGATGCGGGAGACCTCATGACCCACATGCTCGATTCCGAGCCGGCAACCCGAAGGCTTGAAGAGCGCACAGAGAACACGGAACTGCTCGAGATTCTGGAACACCCCGTGCTCCGGCACCTCTAGCCAGAGCCGCCCTGACACCGAGGGCTCTGCCGCCAGAAGACCCGCGATGCGATGCAGGACCAGAGGATCTCCCATGGCCTGCGCCGAGAGATTCACGCACAACGCATCGGCGCCCGCCCGCAAGCGCTCGAGCGCAAGGCCAACCACGACTTCATCAAGCCGGGGACCAAAGCCGAGTCTCGACACCCACGGCATGAATTCACCGGCTGCGAGCCAGTCACCATCCG
>JBILEG010000350.1:0-4135 GCA_044352225.1 Pseudomonadales bacterium
CCCTGCGGCTCGCGGGGATACTCTGCGTCACCGTCGGCTTGTTCCTGTCCGTCAGGGAATGAGCCCCTCCCTGCCTTGCCGGAGTCTTCGCTTGCATATGCATCTGCGCGCTTTCCTGTTGCTTGGCTGTGCGCTGGCCTTGATGGCCTGCGCTCCCAAACCCGCCCCCGCACCTCTGGTTGCCGCTGTTGCATCCTCGGATGCGCTGCGCCCCGTGGGCGAGGGCGCGGTGGCAGGTTGGCTGAATGCCGCGGGCGGCCACAGCTGGCGGGGCATTCCCTACGCCGCTGCGCCGGTGGGCGAGTTGCGCTGGAAGCCGCCGCAGCCTGCCCTCACCTGGCAAGGCGCGCGCGAGGCACTGCAGCCCGGCAGCCCCTGCATACAGTACGGCTGGGCGATGGGCGGCGTCGGCAGCGATGGCTCGCACGAGGGTAGCGAGGATTGCCTGTACCTCAACATCGACGCCCCGCGCATGGACGCGGCGCGTGCCGCAGGCGCCAAACTGCCCGTGATGGTGTGGATCCACGGTGGCGCGAACACGGTGGGCCACGCGGCCGGTTACAACGGTGCGCGGCTCGCGGCCACGCAGGACGTGATCGTGGTGGGCATCAACTACCGGCTTGGACCTTTCGGCTGGTTCGTGCTGCCCCGTGGCACCAGCGCTGAGGCGCCCGACCCACTCGAGGGCTCGGGCAACTGGGGCACGCTAGACACGATCGCCGCGCTGCGCTGGGTGCAGCAGAACATCGCGGCCTTCGGCGGAGACCCGGGCAATGTCACGGTCTTCGGCCAGTCCGCAGGCGGCACCAACGCGCTCGCGCTGCTGGTCTCGCCCATGAGCGAGGGGCTTCTGCAGCGGATGATCGTGCAGAGCCTGGGCTTCGGGTTGGCGCAGATGCCGCGCGTCAGCCACTACACGGATGATCCTGAGCCCGGTGGTGTGTGGAGCAGTGCCGAGATCCTGCTGAAGGCGCTGGTGCAGGCGGGCCGCGCGGGCGATCGCGCAGCGGCGCGCGCACTCGCAGACACGATGAGCGCGGACGAGATCGCCGCTTTTCTGCGCGGTCTGGACCCCTGGACGTTCTACGCGCTCTACCACCCCTCGAACATCGAGACCGATCTCTTCCCCACCGTGATCCAGGACGGCACGGTACTGCGCAAGGGCCCGGTGGACGAGTTGCTGGCTGATCCCGCACGGCATCTCTCGGTGCCCACCATGCTGGGTGTCACGCGGGACGAGTCGAAGCTCTTCATGGCGTTTGATCCGCGTCTGGTCGGGAAGGTCGCGGGCGCGCCCCTGTGGATCCGTGATCCGGAGGCCTACGATCGCGAGGCGCATTACCGGTCGCTGCTCTGGCGCGCCAACGGCGTCGACCGCCCGGCGCGCGCACTGGCTGCGGCCGGTACGCAGGCCTTCGCTTACCGCTGGGACTGGCGCGACGAAGGCCGTCTGTTCGGCCTGATCGACGGCAGCCGCCTGATCGGCGCGGCGCACGGGCTGGAGATCCCTTTCGTCTTCGGCTCTTTCGACAACTGGCCCGGGCAGGAGGTGCTCTTCAGCGAGGAAAACCGCGCGGGCCGCGAGTCACTGAGCGAGGCGATGATGTCCTACTGGGCAGCCTTCGCGGCAACGGGTGATCCCGGGCAGGGGCGCCGTGGCGATCTGCCGCGTTGGCCGCAGTGGCGCGCGGGCGCTGAATCGCCCGATTACCTCGTCTTCGACATTGCGCAGAACGGCGGCATCCGCACCGCGAACGAGCCCGCCTCGCGCGAGGCAGTGGTGGCCTTGATGGAGCGTCAGGAACCGGACTCCCCGGAGGCCTGCGCGATGTTCTCGGCCACCTTCCGCAGCAGCGTCGATGCCTGGGCCGATGCCGCCTGGCAGCGCTTCAAGAACGGGTATTGCGCCGGATTGCCGGGCGCGAAACGCGTGTCGCGCTAGCTGTCGACGACGAGGACATGGAGTTCGATCGGACCGTGTACGCCGGTCGCGAACTGCATCCCGATATCCCCGCTCGACGACGGGCCTGACACCAGGCTGAGCGCCCGCGGCGTGTTGTTGCCGAAGCTCTGGCGCACCCGTGCCCACATGTCTTCGAGGTTCGGCAGCACATCTGCCGCGCGCAGCAGCACTACCAGACGGTCGCAGAGGAAATTCATCGCCATCGGGGCGCCTGCACGCGGATGGAGCAGCACGCTGCCGGTTTCAGCCACTGCCGCGATCGCCGTGGTGACCGCGAGTCCCTCGATGCGGCCATCAAGAGCGACCTCTGCGGCGGGCAGGGCGGGGCCGGGCAGGGCGAGGATCTGCTCGATCCACGGATCGTCTGCGATCAGCATGGGTGAGAGCTCGTCGCCTGCCATGGCGGCCAGCCACGCGCGCGCTGCATCCGCGTTCTCGACCCGGCTGCACTGGCCTCCCTGCGCACGCAGGCGCTCCATGAAATGCACCACCGCATCGTCCGCGACGCGCACGCGTGGGCGTGTGGCAGCGAGTGCCGCGTAGGCGTTGTCGCGGGCACTCACAGGCGATGCTCTCCGCTCTTGCCCTGCTGGCGGCGTTGCCAGCGGTTCATGAAGGTTTCCGCTTCCGGCGCCGGCAGGCTGCGGCCCTCGACCCAGCCGCGCAGCAGGGGTACGCGCCGTGTCAGGTCGGGATGTTTGCCGAGAAACGCGAGCGCAGAGCGCGCGATGCCTGAACTCAGGCGATAGAGCCACGGCGAGCGGAAAGCCGCCATGGCCGCACCGATGCCCCAGCGCCATTCGCGCGGCGTGATGCCGGCCGTGGCGGCGTCGTCGCGCAATTGCCGCAGATGCTCCGGTAGCGGAATGCGCATCGGGCAGGTCTCTTCGCAGCGGCCGCAGGCCGTGCAGGCGTTGGGCAGCTCCGGCGCGCGCTCCAGCCCCGTCATCAGCGGCGTGAGCACCGAGCCCATCGGCCCCGGATACACCCAGCCGTAGGCGTGGCCGCCCACGTGTCGATAGACGGGACAGTGGTTCAGGCAGGCGCCGCAGCGGATGCAACGCAGCATGCTGCGGTACTTGCCGGCACGCATGGCGCGGCGGCCGTTGTCGAGCAGGATCACGTGGAAGGCCGTGGGGCCGTCGGGCTCTTCGCCCCTGCGCGGGCCGTTGTAGAACGTGGTGTAGGCGCTGGTGATCTGGCCGGTCGCGCTGCGGCAAAGCACGCGGTGCAGGGCGCTCGCGTCTTCCATGGTGGGCACGAGCTTCTCGATGCCTGCGATCACGATGTGCAGTCGTGGCAGCGTGCTGCAAAGGTCGCCGTTGCCCTCGTTGGTCACCAGCATGATCGCGCCGTTCTCCACCACCAGCGCATTGGCGCCGGTGATGCCGGCATCGGCCTCGAGGAAGCGCTCGCGCAGCATCTGGCGCGCTTCCCGCACCATCTGCGGTACATCTCCGAGATCGCGCTCGCCGAGGTCGTGTTTCTGCCGGAAGAGCTCTGCCACCTGCGCCTTCGATTTGTGCAGCGCGGGGCCGATGATGTGGCTGGGCGGCTCGCCGGCCTGCTGGATGATGTACTCGCCGAGGTCGGTTTCCAGTACCTCGATGCCTGCGCCCTGCAGCGCGTCGTTCAGGTTGGTTTCTTCGCCCACCATCGACTTGCCCTTGATCACCTTGCGCGCGCCGGCCTGCGCGCAGAGCGCGAGCACGATGCGGTTAAGGTCTTCCGGGCCCGCGGCATGGTGCACCGAGCCGCCGCGTGCCTGTACGGCGCTGTCAAAGTCCGTGAGGTAGGTCTCGAGGTGGTCGAGCACGTGGTCTTTCATGGCCACCGCGTAGTCGCGCAGGGCCTCGAACTCGGGCGTCTGGTCGATGGCTTGCTGGCGCAGCGCCGGCAGGAAGGTGGAGACCGCGCCGAGCACGGGCTTCAGCTGCACATCGGCCAGCGCGATGCGGCTGTTCTGCAGGAAGTGCCCGCTGGTGTGCTGCATCAGGCGTGTCCGCCGCGGATGTGAGGCGTGAGAGGTGTTTGCGGCAGTGCAAGCGACAGCGCAGCGTCGCGGGCATGGCCCGCTCCTACGGGGGCGGATTCGGGGGCGCGGGCGTGGCCGGGTTGTGGGGGTGGGCTTTGGTGGTCGCGGGCATGGCCCGCTCCTACGGGGGCGGATTC
>JBILEG010000351.1:0-4128 GCA_044352225.1 Pseudomonadales bacterium
GCAGCCCGATCCGCGTGCCGTGATGGACGGGCTGCTCGCCCATCACCCCATCGGTTACCTCGGCACCCCCGAGGACATCGCGAACGGCATCCTGTTCCTCGCCTCCGATCAGGCGAAGTTCATGACCGGATCGGAGCTCGTGATGGACGGGGGTTATCTGCTCTGAGAACGGACGCCATCCGGGATTCAGCTACCGGAAACAGGCCAGGTGTAGTCCGACTCACCCCAACCAAGGGGCCGGTACTCCCCCATAAGCAGTTGCTCGGTATGGCCAAAGCCGATAACACGGCCCCCGCTGCGGAACTCCATCACGGAGGCTAGGAACTGCCGGTCCAGACGGGCCATATCTACCTCATCCGCGCGCCACTGCTCCCGCTCCACCACCAGCACTCCACCATGATCGAGCCCGTGGTGCCAACGGTCATGGTTGTAGCCCATACCCGCATACCAGAGAGTGCCAGGTGCACCCACGACCCGACCTTCGATCAGCGATTCAGTGCCGTCTTCCCAACGCACCGTATAACGGCCCGCGCTGATGCGCCGTGTTCCGGGGAGAAAATCGAGTTCGAAACGCCAGTGTGGTGCCCGACGCAGCGCGCCCTCACCTACGGACACGTCCGCAGGGCTCGCATAGAGCGGCGCGGTGTAGCCCTCACGTTCGTGGGAACTGCCATCGGCGTGATCCAGTGTGCGGATCACGCCGAAGCGACCGTCCACCCTCATCACCACGTTCATCCAGAAAATCTGGCCGCCGCGACGCTGCGTGACGTGCTGGTCGCCAATCAGCCGCACACCCCAGGACTTGTCGCGCAGCCCCCAGGCCTGCTGTGGGCCCAGGATCTCGCGCCGGCCGTCTACCTCGATCCAACCCTCCCAGTTGCCGTACTGCATGAAGCGGGTCTGGTCTATGTAGGTGAGACCTTCACGACCCACGCGCAGGCGCCCTTCGTCGATGGCCCCGGTTTCGGCGCGGAACACCAGATCGCAGGCAATACCCTGCTCTGGCGCGTCCAACCTGCAGCGCAGCACGCGCATGGGCTCGACCACCGACACCTCGATGGGTCCGACCACGTTGCGCGAAGGATCACGCCCGAGAATGTCACTCGCATGCAGCGTGTACTGCACGCCGCCCAGCATCACGGTGAAGTGGGCGTCCTGCACGAAACGGTTCGGGTAGCGCCCGAAGCCAAGACCGAACACCAGATCCCCTGCGGGCCGGTAACCACTGAAGAAATAGCGATCGTAGAAATTGCGGTCGGTAGTACCAGGGACGCGCAGATAATCCGGCGTCTGATGGAGGCAGTAGTCGTCGAAAGGGCTGATCATGCCGCTGCGCTCAACCCACCACGGCGGCCGTGACGCTGGCCGTGTTGTCGATGCGGATTTCGGAGCCGCTCATGAATTTCGATTCCTCGGAAGCGAGATAGACCACCGCCCAGGCGATGTCGTCTGGTTCACCCATGCGCATCTGGGGGCCGTCGGCCGACACCGGACTCTGGGGCGGCAGGCGCATCGTGGGCAGGCGTTCGGCGAACTCCGCCGCGAGCACGCTGTTGATCGGCGTATCGATGCCACCCGGGTGGATGGAGTTGCAGCGGATGCCGAGCCTGTTCTGCGCGCAGTACACGGCAACCGCGCGGCTGTAGGAAGCCACCGCGCCCTTGCTCGCGCAGTAACCGCCGTAGAAGTACAGACCCGTGTGCGCGGAAATCGACGAGATGTTGATGATCGAACCGCTGCGGCGCTCGATCATCGGAGGCAGCGCGTACTTGCAGCCAAGCATCACGCCCTCGATGTTCACCTCCGACATGTGACGCCACTCGGCAATATCGAAATTCACCGGATCGCCCACGTGCACCACGCCGGCGTTGTTCACCAGCACGTCGAGTTGCCCATGATCGCGCAGAACGCGGGCCACCAGATCTTTCCACGAGGATTCATCACGCACATCGTGCGGGATGTAGCGGATCCCGTGCGATTCGAACATCGACACACTCGCGCATTCGATGTCGGTGGCGATAACCGTTGCTCCCTCGCGCGCGAGCAGCATTGCATCCGCGAACCCCAACCCCCGGCCCGCGCCGGTAACGATCGCCACCTTCCCTTGTACTCGTCCCATCGGTTTCATCCCCTGTTTGACGGTGAAAAACACTCAGCTGCGGCTGAACTCGTGCACGAATCGGTTGTAGTGGATGTCCTGGCAGTCGCCCCAGGCCTCGCGGCCGTCTATCTCCCATCGCGTGAGCCCGTAATGCACAACGACGTTCTGCCAGGTGGCCCAGGGCGCACGTGCGGTGATCACGCCGTGCAGTGCGAGCGAGCGATCATGCTCGTCGATGATTTCGAGGTCGAAGGCACGCGGCGTGACGCCATCGGCCTCGCGGTGCGTGAGCTTGCGCGCAGCCTTCACTGAGGCCGTCACACCGTTACGGCGGATGAAGCCCCACATCAGGTTTTCACCGGGCAGGGGCTGCTCGAAGCGACCCACCCATTCGGGACCCAACGCAGGGTCGTCAAAGGCAACGAGATGGAAAGCGAGATCACCATCAGCGTTGCCTGTCATCCAGGTGATGGGCGGAACATCGCGCGGTGTCTCGTGACGCTCCGCGGCCCATGAACGGTCACGCGTGAAGTAGCTGTCAATGGCGATGCGCTCGCCGTACAGGTTCAGCTCGCCGGTGGTGTGCATCACCTGCACCAGATGGTGCCCGTTGGGGCGACCGATCGGCGGCATCGCACCCGTGAACAGCACATCGAAGGATACATTGCGCTCCGGATCCTTGCAGCGCATGCGGATTTTCTTCAGCGGCTCCAGCACCTCGATCTGCAGACCGATCGCATCGATGCTGTAGTTGCCGATCTGCGCCGGCATGGGCAGGAAGTGGTGGTGATGCACGAAATCGGCGGCTAGCGAGCTCGACTTCTTGCCGCGGAAGAGCAGGATACCGGCGCTCATGGTGCCGAGCGCCGGGTGGAACCAGATGTAGATCTCGGCCATCAGGTCGCGCTCGGGCACGCAGAAACCCCAGTAGGAGGTCTCGGTGGTGGCGTAGCCCGCGCCGGGCGCCACCGGGTGCAGGAATTCGTCTTCCGGCACCACCGGTGCGAAGCGCGCGCCGGCAAGTCCGCTGGTGCTCCAGCCCGGATTGGTCACGGTTGCCCGTTCGCTCACAGTTGAACCCTCCCCAGTTGTTGGGCGACATCCCGCAGGAACAGCCGGTAGAGCGACACGCCCTGGTAAGCGGCTTTCGATGCGGGATACGCGCCGTTCAGGAAACCCCACCACGCGGTGGTGGTAGTGGTCCCGTTGCGTACCGAACGCCACACCTCGTAGAAAGCTGCGCGCTCGGGGTGATAGGGCTCTCCGCCCGCCTCCTGGTAGGCCGCCATAACCGTGTCCCAATCGAGAAAGGGCTCGGCCACGAGGCGGAAGTAACCAAGATCCTCCATGGGATCGCCGAGGTGCCAGAACTCCCAGTCGAGCAGCGCGCAGAGGTGGCCATCCTCGATCAGCGTGTTGCGGAAGCTGATGTCGCTGTGCACGAAGGAGACGCGCGGCAGGCTCGCGGGTGCGTTGCGGATCAGCCAGTCGAAGGCCGTCTCGAGGATGATCGAGGGATGGCTGCGTCGGCGGAGCCATTTGTCACGCCACAGGCGCATGGTGTCGCGCACGATTTCCTGCGGCACACGGCTGGCGAGCGAGGGATCCACCACGCCGGTGGAGAAAGGATCGATGGCGTGCAGCCTCGCCATCAGACGCGCCACCTCAAGGATCACCGTGCGGCGCTCGTCGGGGCCCGCGTGCCAGTCGCCGAACACCGCCTTGCCTGGCAATTGCGGGAACAGCAGGAAAGGTTTGCCCAGATACGCGGCGTCGGGTTCCACGCAGAGGGGCCGCGGTACCTCCAACCCCGCATCCGCGAGAGCGCCCAACAGGGCGACTTCCTCGGTGACGGTGTTCTCGCCCGGACCGAACGGAAGATCACGTCGCAGGATGAGCGCGCGATGCCCATCGATACCGCGGCTGAACCGCAGGCGCCAGGTGTCCTTCGAATAGCCGCCTGGAACGCGCTCCAGGTGTTCAATCACGCCGGGGTCGCGGTCCGCGAGCCGCGCCTCGGCCCAGGC
>JBILEG010000352.1:0-4125 GCA_044352225.1 Pseudomonadales bacterium
GCCCGTGTCGGCGTCGTAGCTGGTGATGTGCTTGTTCAGGTGGCGCGGCTTCACGTTGCCCGCGCTGTCGATCACCGTGACGCGTGCTTCCACGAAGTGCCCGCGTACCGTGGTCGAGGCGGTGCCTGGCCCCTCGAAGCGCACTTCGTTCCGTGCCTCCTGGTTCGAGACGTAGAGCGCCCCGTTCACCGGGTTCACGGCCATGTTGAAAAGCGTGGTGCCCACGCCACTGAAGCGGCGTTTCTGCACCACCGGCGTGGCCATCGCATCGATCTGGAAGACGTCGTAGTCGGGCAGGCTGAAGCGCACACGGTTGTCCCAGGTGCCGGGAGCGGTGGCCGTGTCCGGGTCTCCGTTGTCCTGCCAGTGTTGTCCGTTCCAGCGCACGATCAGGCCGGTGCGCGGTTGCGGGTTGCCGGCGGCGTCTGTTTGCGGGCCAGGCTTCTGCAGGCCCGGCCCGGGGATGTCCGCGCCCAGCACCGTGGTGCCGTTGCCCGAGTTGAACACACCTGCATAGACCTTGCTGCCGTCGGGCGAGACCGCGAGCGGGCGCGGCGTATCGCCGAAGAGTTTGAGTACGTTGAGCGGTGCGCTGCCCGTGCTGGCGGCATCGAAGACCCAGACGTCGGCACGTCCCACGCCGGGCACGAAAGACTGCGGATCGAAACCCGTGTTCTGGCCACGGTGCGCGGTGGTGATGAAGGCGCGTTGGCGACCTGGCCCCGCAAACACGATGTCGCGCGGCTCGTCGCCCACCAGCAGGGTGCGCGTCACACGGAAGGGGCGCGTGCCCACATTCACAACGCTCACGCTGTCGCTCAGGTGGTTCACCACCCAGACCTCGGTGTTGCTGCGCGCGGCCACCGATACGGGCTCCATGCCCACGGGTATGGCGCTCAGGAACGCGGGCGCCTCTGCCGTGATGTCGAAGACCTCGAGCGTACCGTTCGGCGTGTTCACGGCGAAAAGCCGGCTGCCGTCCGGCGACATGGCCAGCGGGCGTACGTGGCCGCTCTCGAAGTTCTGGTACTCGCCTGCGGGTGGCAGCGTGGGCTGAGCCAGCACAGGGCCTGCGACGAGTGGCAGCAGCAGGGCCAGGATGCGTGAGAACGGAGCACGATTCATGTGCAGGGAAGCCTTTTTGTTGGTATGGCGCTCTTCGACGGCGCGTGAAGTACAAGTCCTTCGCGCGCGCGCCATTGAATCAGCGCGGAGTGAAGGGCGGCAGTACCGGGTTGCAGTTCTTTATGATCACCCGTCCCTGCAGGAGGTTGCCCTTGGAGTACTCGCGGAACTCGCAGGTATTCGATGCGGGATCGTAGTTTTGGACCCAGAGGTTGTCATCCTTCCAGGTGGCCCCCAGGTGATGCTGGCCATCCGGAACCGTGACGCTCATCACACCGCCCCAACGTTTCACGAAAACGTTCTCGAAGTGGAAGGTGTAGGCGAGCCAGCCCGCCAGCAGAATCACGAGCGCCGCCACCAGCCCTCCGAGCGGCTTGCCGATGCTGACCGCGCCTGCCCAGAGCGCTCCGAGCGCGAGCGCCATCACGGCTGCCCAGTAAAAGTAGGTGATCATGTGCGAGGCCCTCGTGTGACATGGCCGGGATTGGATCAAGCCTGAGGCACCGATGGCAATCCCGCAGGGTCCTGTTTATGCTCGAAAGCGACCCGCCGCCCGCACGGAGCGCCCAGTGCACAACATCCACGACTACCTTCGCACCCTCGCCAAGAACGACGGTTCCGATCTTTACCTCGCCACCGGCGCGCCGCCCTGCGCCAAGTTCCAGGGCGTGCTGAAACCGCTCGCGCAGGAAAGCCTCAAACCGGGCGAGGTCTCGGCCATCGCCAACGAGATCATGGACGAGGAGCAGCGCAAGATCTTCAGCACCGAGCTCGAGATGAACCTCGCCATCTCGATCCCTGGCGCGGGGCGTTTCCGCGTGAACATCTTCCGCCAGCGCAACGAGATCTCCCTGGTCGCGCGGAACATCACCACCGAGATCCCCAAGTTCGACGATCTGCGTCTGCCGCCCGTCCTGAAGGACGTGATCCTCGCCAAGCGCGGACTGATCCTCTTCGTGGGCGGCACGGGCTCGGGCAAATCAACCTCGCTCGCGGCGTTGATCGACCACCGCAACAGCACCGCCGGCGGCCACATCATCACCATCGAGGATCCGATCGAGTACGTGCACCGCCACAAGAAGTGCATCGTGAACCAGCGCGAAGTGGGCGTGGACACGCGCAGCTTCCACAACGCGCTGATCAACACCTTGCGTCAGGCGCCCGACGTGATCCTGATCGGCGAGGTGCGCAACCGCGAGACGATGGAGCACGCGCTCGCCTTCGCCGAGACCGGCCACCTGGCCATCTCGACGCTGCACGCGAACAACGCCAACCAGGCGCTCGACCGCATCGTGAACCTCTTCCCCGAAGAGCGCCGCCCGCAGTTGTTGATGAACCTCGGCCAGAACCTGCGCGCCTTCGTCTCGCAGCGGCTGATCCCCACGGTGGAAGGCAAGCGCTGCGCTGCGGTGGAGGTGCTGCTCGGCACCAAGACCATCGAGGAGCTCGTGATCAAGGGCGAGTTCGAGTCGATCAAGGAAATCATGTCGAAGTCCGAGGCGCTGGGCATGCAGACCTTCGATGCCGCGCTCTTCAATCTCTTCAAGGAAGGCCGCATCACCATGGACGAGGCGATCCGCAACGCCGACTCCCAGAACGACGTGCGGTTGCGGATCAAGCTCGACCAGTCCGGCGGCAACCTCGCGCTGGAAGACGCGCCCGACGGCGGCAAGGGCTCGCGCACCTCGAGCGGGCTCACGCTGAGCCTTGTGGAGGAAGAGAAAGAAGACGAGGACGACGGCATGCCCAGGATGCCCGGTGGCAAGCCGCCGGGGGCGAGGTGAGGGCGAGCATGTGAACGCGCCGGTGGAGATCGAGCATCTGCTCGCTGCAGACGGCTCCATCGTACGGCGGCTGCGCGATGCCCTGCCCGGATTGCTGGGAGTGTATGCCTTCGGCAGTCGCGTGGAAGGGACGGCACTTCCCGACAGCGATCTTGACCTCGCGGTACTGGTGGCGGGCTACGCCGATCCGCTGCAGCTCTGGGACGTCTCGGCCGACCTCGCCGATATTGCACGCTGTGACGTAGACCTCCTTGACTTGCGTGCGGCCAATACCGTGGTGCAGTTCGAGGTGCTCACGCGCGGGCGCCGGCTCTGGGCCATCGATCCGGAGGCAGGCCTCTTCGAGTGCTTCGCGATCTCGGAAAAACAGCGCTGGGACGAGCGTATCGCGGGGCACCTGGACGATATCCGCCGGGAGGGACGCGTCTATGGCGGATGATGTGCTGCTGAAGAAAGCCGCCATCGTCGAGCGCTCCGTAGGGAGAGCACGCGAGGAGTACGCGGCGGCTGGTGCCGGCTTCGCTACCGATTTCACCCGGCAGGATGCTGCGGTCATGAACATCCAGCGCGCCTGCGAGGCGGTGGTGGACATGGCGAACCATATTGTGCGGCGTGATCGTTTGGGCGTAGTGAGCAGCGCGCGTGAGAGTTTCGACACGCTTGTGTCAGCGGGCTTCATCACGCAGGAACTCGCAGAAGCGATGAAGCACATGGTTGGCTTCCGCAATCTTGCGGTTCACGACTACCAGCGCCTGCTTCTGGCCGTTGCCGAGCGGGTGATACAGCGGGATCTGGACGATCTGCTGGCGTTCAGCGAGGTGGTGGTGAGGGGGGCTTGAGAGAAGGCGCTGCCCCTTCAGGCAGCGCCTTCGCGTGTGGTGCTCACTTCACTTTGGCTGCTGGTTTCTTTTTGGCTGCTGCGGTCTTTTTCTCGCCCGCTCTCTTCTTGGCCGCCCCTTTCTTCGCCGGCGCCCCCGGCATCACCGCCCCCGGCACCGCCCCCAGGAAATCGCTCTTGCTCAACTCCACCCCGCAGTGGCGCAGGATGTTGTAGGCCGTGGTGACGTGGAAGTAGACGTTCGGCAGCACCCAGCCCGTGAGGTAATCCTGCCCGCGCGCGAAGCTCACCGGACCACGCCCCAGTTGCAGCGTCACGGGGCGCGACTCGGCACCTGCCATCTGCGCGGGCTTCACGCTCTTGATGAAGGCGATGGTG
>JBILEG010000037.1:0-13710 GCA_044352225.1 Pseudomonadales bacterium
GTTCCTCGGCGAGGACATGCGCGCAGCGCTGGGTTCCGGCATGAGTGCGGTTGATCTGGGCGCCGCGCCCGGCGGCTGGACCTGGGTGCTGGCACGGCGGGGATTGCGGGTCACGGCGGTGGATCACGGAAAGCTCGCGCAGGCGGCAGAAGATGCGGGTGCAGTGCGGCATCTCAGCGCGGATGCGTTCACGTTCCGTCCGGCGCGCCCCGTCGACTGGATGGTCTGCGACGTGGTCGACAAGCCCGCACGTACCGCAGACCTCGTGCACCGTTGGCTCTCGCAGGGTTGGTGCCGGCGTACGATCTTCAACCTCAAGCTGCCGATGAAGCAGCGCTATCTCGAGGTCGAGCGCCTGCTCGCGCGATTGCGCAAGCTGCCGGGCCTGCGGCTGGAGGCGAGACAGCTCTATCACGACCGCGAGGAAATCACGGTCTTTGCCGAGCGTGAGCGGGGCGGCTGACGCCACCGCGTTGCACCTGCGCCATCGGCTCGGGGATACTGCGCGCCCCCGCATCTGCCGAGACCCCTGACATGAGTATCGTCCGCGACAGCGTCGTGCGTTTCCATTACCGTCTTAGCGGGGAGGACGGCGTCGAGATCGAGAATTCGCACGACAACGAGCCCGTCACCTACCTGCATGGCCATGGCACGATCCTGCCCGCGCTCGAAGCCCAGCTCGAAGGCCGTGGCCCCGGTGACAGCTTCTCGGCGCAGCTCTCTGCAGAGGACGCCTACGGCGAACGCGACGAGACCGCAGTGATGCGCATCCCGCTGAAGAACCTTGTGTACGCCGGCAAGCTCGAGCCCGGGATGATCGCTGGCGTTCAGACCAACCACGGCATGCGCCAGGTGCGTGTGCTGAAGGTGGGCAAGTTCAATGCGGACGTCGATGCCAACCACCCGCTCGCGGGCCAGTCTCTGGGCTTCCACATCGAGGTGGTTGATGTACGCGAGGCCACCGAAGAGGAAATCGCCCACGGCCACGTGCACGGCGAGGGCGGGCACCACCACTGAGCGTGGTGTTCAGTCCTTGCGTCGGCGCCCTCGTACGGGGGCGCTGACCAGCAAGGCAGCGCGCGTTGCCCACTGACCGAAGCGTGCCATCCGGGCGAATGCCGCGCGATCGATGGGCAGGTTCTGGCGGTCTGTCACGCTCTCTTCCCGGTCCCATTTGATCTCCGGGTCGTGGATGTAGACGAAATCCTCGTCCATCGCCGCCACCACCACCCAGTGCGGCGCTTTCTCACGGGTGAGTTGCCACGAGCTGATGAGCACCACGGGTACCTTGCGCTCAGACAGCGCCCGGGCCATCGCCTGAACGGTGAGCGGCTTGTGGTGCACGTCAATGCCGGCGTGGTCCACCTGCTCGCGGTAGTCCTCATGCACTACGCCGAGGACCTGCTTTTTGCCCTCGTCCCGCACACCGTCAAGGAACAGCACCCCGTCGTCGTTCAGGAACATCTCCACGCCGAAGCCGCGCCTGTGCGCCGCCAGCGCAAGTCCGTGCGGGCCGCATCCGCCGTGCCCGGACGTCATGTAGACGGTCGTTGCCTCGCGCCAGATGCGCAATTCCTCGCGCTGGTTGGCGGTGGTATTGCCCAGAGCGCCCATGGCCATCAGCAATGAGGCCGGCCCGCAGGTAAAGGGCGTGGTCTGGTTGTAATACGGGACGAAGAAACCCGTGCTGGTGCCCGTGTGGAAGCGGATGCGCCGCTCCAGTCGCAGCGCCTCCTGCCCGTCCTCGTAGTAGTCCGGGATGGATTCGAACACGCGGTAGCCGAGGCGTCGGTAGAGCCGGATCGCCGTGTCGTTGTCGCGGCGCACCTCCAGTCGTACATAAACGGAGCCGGCAGCCAGCACCTCGTCCTCGCCGGCACGGATCAGCAGCTCCGCGAGGCCGCGGCCGCGGCAGGCAGCATCGACGCAGATGGAGTAAATCCGGGCGAGTCGCGTGCCCTGTCTGCGCAGCAGCAGGATGTAGCCGAGAACGCCGCCGGTGTCTTCCGCGATGAGAAGGTGATCGTTCGCGCCTTGCAGGAAACGGCGGAAACTGCGCCGGCTGATGCGGTCGCTCTGGAAGGACTGTTCCTCGAGCTGGACGAGCGCATCCAGATCGCGCAGATCCGCCGGGCGGATCGTCGCCTGGGCGCCGGTTAGCGTCGTGACAGCGCTGGACTCGTGCATGGGGCGAGTCTAACCGGGATCCCGGGTGACCGGGTCGTCAGCGTGGTTGTGTGGCCGTCAGGGTGCTCTGCTACCATCGCGCGGCCATTCATTGTGCAAAGGGGGCGCGGGCTTCAGGTGCTGAAGATCGTAGTAGACGACCCGTCCGACTGGAGCACGTTCTTCCCGAGCGAGCACGTCATCTCCTTCGCTGATTACCTCGCGCTGCCGGAGGACACCTTCCGCCAGCCGCTGCGGGTCATCAACCTCTGCAAGAGCGACCGTTACCTCTCGCGGGGCTACTACTGCTCGTTACTGGCGGAGGCACGCGGCCACCGCGTGCTGCCGGGTGTGGCGACATTGAACATCCTGCGCAACCGCAAGCTCTTCCTGCTGGAGTTCGACGACCTCGAGGAGCGCATCGACGAATTGCTGCGCGAGCATCCGCTCGCCACCGGTGAAACCTTCAAGGTGGTGAGTTGTTTCGGGCGCGTGAAGGAGCAGGCGCTCGCGCCGCTCGCCCGTGATCTCTTCGAGCGTTTTGCCTGCCCGGTGCTGGAGATCGAGTTCCGCAAGCGGGCGCGCTGGGAGATAGCCTCCCTCGAACCGCTCTCGCCTTCGCAACTCGACGCCGATCGTCAGACCGAATTCGCCGAGGCCCTAGAGCGCTACAGCCGCGCTGTATGGCGCCGCCCCCGCGAGCGCACACGTTACCGCTATGACATGGCGATCCTGGTCGATCCGGAGGATCCGCTGCCGCCCAGCAACCCGCGGGCGCTCAAGCACTTCATGAAAGCGGGCAGGAAGCTCGGCATGGCGGTCGACCTCATCAAGCGCAGCGACTTCGGCCGGCTGCAGGAGTACGACGCGCTGTTCATCCGTGCCACCACGGCAATAGACCATTTCACCTACCGGTTCGCGCAGAAAGCCGAGTCCGAAGGCATGGTGGTGATCGACGATCCCACGTCCATCCTGCGCTGCACCAACAAGGTCTTCCTCGCCGACCTGCTCAAAAAGCGCAAGGTCCCCCAGCCCGACACGCGTATCCTCATTCGCCAGCCGCAGGAAAAGCTGATGAGCGCGCTCGAGGGGCTGGGCTTCCCGATGGTGCTCAAGATTCCCGATGGCGCCTTCTCCAAGGGCGTGGTCAAGGTCTCGAACGAAGACGAGTTGATGGAGACGCTGCGCGACCTCTTCCGCAAATCGGCGCTGGTGCTGGCGCAGGAGTATCTCTACACCGACTACGACTGGCGCATCGGCGTGCTGAACAACCGCGCGATCTACGCCTGCAAGTACTTCATGGTGCGCGATCACTGGCAGATCTACCGTTACGGCGGGCAGGGCGATGTGGACAGCGGGCATTTCCAGACCATGCCAACGCACGAGGCGCCGCGTGCCGTGATCGAGGCCGCGCTCCGTGCCACACGCTCGATCGGCAATGGACTCTATGGGGTCGACATCAAGCAGAGCGGCGATCGGGTGGCGGTGATCGAGGTGAACGACAACCCCAGCATCGAAGCCGGGGTGGAGGACGAGTATCTGGGTGTGGACCTCTACTACCTGATCATGGAAGACTTTCTGCGGCGCCTCGATGAGCAGCGCGCCAACCGGCCGCGCTGAGCAGGCGCTCCGGTCCGACCTCGACAATAACGATCACTTACTCCGGGGAGTTCCCATATGCATAGCTGGCAGTTTTCACGCGCGGGCGGTTTCTCGCAGGTGCGACTCGACCGCGGCTCCGATTTCACGGCGCTGCGACAACTCGACCAGAAACTCTGGGTGGCACTTGCCTGCCCCGTATCAGGCGTGGAGGGCTGTCCGGAGACACTGGCCCTCCTGGATGCCGACGGCGACGGGCGCATTCGCGCGCCCGAGTTGCTGGATGCCATCGACTGGACTCTGGCGCGGCTCGCGTCTCCCGACGAACTTCTGGCTGGCACCGACGTGCTGCCCCTCACGGCCATTGATGCCTCCCGTGCCGAAGGCGCCACCATCCAGGCTGCGGCGCGACGGCTGCTGCAGGAACTCGGTCGGGAGGCCGAGGCAGGCATTGATCTCGAGAGCGCGAGCGGTGCGGCGGAACTTCTGGCAGCCCGCCCCCTGAACGGAGATGGTGTGGTCACGGTGGCAGCGGCCGCTGACCCTGCCGTCGCCAGCCTGATCGCTGCGGCAATCGACGCGGGTTTCGGCGTCACCGACCGCAGTGGTGATCCCGGTATCGATGCCGCGGGTCTGGCCGCGTTCGCACAGGCTGTAGACGAGGTAGCCGCCTGGCGCACAGGTGCGGGCGCTGACCCGGCGGTGAGCGAGGCCGCATTGGCGGCAGTCGATGCGGTGGCAGCCAAGGTGGAAGATTTCTTCGCGCGTTGCGCGCTGGCGCGCTTCGATGCGCGTGCTGAGGCAGCTCTCAACCGCGAGGAGGGCGCATGGCTCGCGCTCGCAGCCCGCGATCTCAGCATCGATGTGGACGAGATCCGCGGGTTCCCGCTCGCTCACGTCACGGCCGGGGGCGACTTGCCCCTGAGCGGGGCGTTGAACCCCGCCTGGGCGGCGGGCATTGGCGCGCTGGCATCTGCCGCGATCGGGCCGTTCCTTGGTCCGCGCGCGACACTGAGCGAGGCAGACTGGCGTCAACTGCTGGCCACGCTCGATGCCTACCGGGCGTGGCGAACCGCCAACCCCTGTGCTGCCCTCGATGCGCTGGATGACGTTGCGCTGGCAGACGCTGCGCATCCCGAGCGGCGTTCGGCACTGGAGGCGCTGATTGCTGCCGATCTCGAAATCGCACCCGCTTATGATGCGCTCACGGATCTGGTGAAGCTCATCCGGCTGCGGCGCGATCTCGCGTCCTTCAGCCGGAATTTCATCAACTTCCAGGACTTCTACAGCGCGGACACGCCGGCGAGTTTCCAGTGCGGCACGCTCTACATCGACCAGCGCAGCTGCAGCCTGTGCCTGCGCGTGGGCGATGCGGGCAAGCACGCCGCGCTGGCGGGTCTTGCGGGCGCGTATCTCGCGTACTGCAATCTCAGCCGCCCCGACGGCGAGAGCATGCAGATCGTGGCGGCCGTCACCGATGGCGATGCCGAAAACCTGCTGGTCGGTCGTAACGGCATTTTCTACGACCGCGAGGGACGCGACTGGGATGCGACGATCACGCGGATCATCGATAACCCCATCAGCGTCAGGCAGGCGTTCTGGAGTCCCTACAAGAAAGTCGCGCGCTTCATCGAGGAGCAGGTCGCCAAGCGTGCAGCATCGGCAGATTCCGCAGCCTCCGACAAACTCCAGACCACCGTGATCGCGGTGCCCGCGGAGGCGGCAGCAGCAGCGCCCGGCGCGCCGCCCAAGCGCATCGATGTCGGCACTGTCGCTGCGTTGGGCGTTGCGCTGGGGTCCATCGGTACGGCCTTCGGGTATTTCCTGAACACCATTGCCGACATCAAGGCCTGGCAGTTCCCCATCGCCATCGCCGGCATCATTCTCGCGATCTCCGGCCCCTCGATGATCCTCGCCTGGCTGAAGCTGCGCCGTCGCAACATCGCACCCTTGCTCGATGCGAGTGGCTGGGCTGTGAACGCGCGTGCGCTGGTGAACGTGCCCTTCGGCGCCACACTGACGGCACTCGCGAGCCTGCCCGCAGGTGCCAGCGTGGGCGGTGATCGCTTCGCTGCCAAAGGCTCGGGTTGGACGCGCGTGTTCCTGTTCCTGTTCCTGGTCTGGTGGGTGATGGCGTTCCTCGGAGACCAGGGCTATCTCGAGGGCCTCGTTCGCCCATGATCCCCCGCTACGTGTACGCATCGCTATTGGCTACGCCCGCTGCCCTGCTCGCCATTGCCGCCCTGACGGCAATGCAAGCGCAGGCGAGCGTATTCGCCGACATCGATCTGCAGGCGACACAGGACGACAACGTGGGCCGCAGCGAGAAGAGCGCCGATATAGAGCATGACCGCTCGGTTCAACTCGCTGCGCGAGCAGGGCAGGCCGTCGAGCTCGCACCTGGTACCCGCCTTGCCCTCGGTGCCTCGCTGCGCGCGCTGGAGTTCCGGCGATTCCGGGATCTGTCGGAAGTCTCTGCCGGCGCCGCCGCTTCCCTGCGCCACAAGTTCGGTCTGGGGCCGGATGCCTTCTCGATTGCGTTGCTCGCAGATGGCGAATTCATCGACTCCGACAGCGACATCCGCGACGGTGAGCGCTACGGACTCGGCCTGCGCGCCGGCACCCGCGTGGGTGATCGCTGGGGCGTTTCGGCGACCCTGCGTCATGACTGGCGGGAAGCGGACGAAGACGAGCAGAACCTGCCACCGAACCGCCCCACATTTCCCGGTGTGATCGCGAGCAAGCGGGGTGATGTTTTCGAGTTCGATGCCACCGAACTCGCACTTGCTGCCGACTACCAGTTCGACAACGGCTGGATGCTGCTCGCGTCCTGGTCACTGCGCGACGGCGACGTTGTCTCGACCGCACGACCCAACGCCACGATAGTCGGGGCCGCGAAGGCCATTAGCTCTGATGTTGCCTTCGGCCCCGGCCGATCGGCCTACCGGCTCGATGCGCTCACGCACACCACTGTAGTGGGGCTGAACTTTCCCCTCGCGGAGACCGCCTCCCTGCAACTCGATTACGAGTACCAGCTGAGCGATGCGGATGCGGGCATCCGCTATGACAAGAACCTGCTCCGCCTGCGGCTGATGTGTGCCTACTGACATGCCGTCGCTGCTGCGCCCGCTCGTCTGGACTGCCCTACTGTGGTGGGCGTCCGCGGAAGGGGTGAGCGCCGGCACACTGGCGGTGAGCGTGACCGACGATACGGGCAAGCCCGTTCAGGGGGCCGTGGTGTTTGTGGACGGGCCCGGCGCGACACCCGTCACGGGCGCGCCTGAACCCGTCGCGCTCATGGACCAGGTCGGCAAGAAGTTCGTGCCGCAGGTCCTGGTCGTGCCCGCGGGTGCGGAGGTTTCTTTCCCCAACAGCGACAACATCCGTCACCACGTGTATTCCTTCTCGGAGGCGCGCAGTTTCGAGTTGCCCCTGTATGCCGGCACGTCCGCCGAACCTGTCCGCTTTCCAGTTCCCGGCGTGGTGGTGCTGGGCTGCAATATCCACGACTGGATGCGCGGGCACATCGTCGTGGTGCCCGGCCGCCTGTTCGCCGTGACGGGCGCCGACGGGATCGCACGCATCGACGGGCTCCCTGGCGCTCGCTTGCGCGTGATGGCTTGGCATCCCGATCTCGCGCTGCAGCGTGCTGTCGCGGGCGGCGAAGTCGACGGTGCTGCTCCGTCCTCCGCAATAAGTATCGGATTGGCTCTGAAGCGCAAACTCCAGTTGCGCCGCGCACCGTCCGGGCGCGGCTCAGACCCCTACTGAGACGCCCCCATGCGCGGCTTCAGCAGTTTTCGCAGCCGCATGCTCGCGCTGGTGGTGGGTCTGGTGCTGCTGACGCAGGCCGTTGCCTTCGTGCTCGTCAGTTTCGCGAACACCCGTAATGCCACGCGCCAGATCTCTGCCAATCTGGAAGTGGGAGCGGGTGTTTTCCGGCGGCTGATCGATGAGCGCAGCGCGGGGCTGATCGCCAACGCGCGCTTGCTGTCCGGGGATTTCGCCTTCAAGCAGGCCTTCGCGAGCAACGATCACGGCACGATCCTCTCGGCAATGGAAAACCATCTCGGCCGGATGGAGGCCGATGTGATGCTGCTCGTCGCTCCCGACGGGCATCTGATCGCCAGCACCGATCCGGCCATCGAAGCCTCCTCCGATGCGCCGTGGTCAGGGTTGATCGACCGTGCTGCCTCGGATGAGTTCGGCGAGGCCAGCGGCGTGGTGGAAATCAACGGTGCGCTGCAGCAAGTGACGGTGGTGCCGCTGTTCACGCCCGATCCTAGCGCCTGGATTCTCTTCGGCTTCGCCATCGATGATGGCTTCGCCCGTTCGCTCGGGAAGATTTCGGATGTCACGGTGCTGCGCCGCGATGGGGGTGCCGGATGGCACTCGGTGGCCTCCACCCTTCAGCCCGCCTTGCGCGACGCGCTGGTGGCGGCATCCGCGCAGGGGCTGTCCTTCGACGGCTCCGTTGCTACCGCCGCACTCGCGGCCGAGGATTACGTGCTCCTCTCGACACCCCTTGATGCCCACGGAAACCAGCATGCGGTAGCGGTGCTTTCCCGCTCCCTTCGTGCAGAGCTCCTTCCCTACCAGAACCTCATGCGGTCGCTGGCGGTGTTGCTGGGGGCAGGGCTTGCGGTGGCCGTCGTTGCCGCGATCGCCATCGCCCGCGGCGTCACGCGGCCGGTGCTCGAACTCGCGCGTGGTGCGCGGCGCATTGCCGATGGCGATTACGCGGGGCGCATGGACATCCCTGGCCGCGACGAGATCAGCGCACTCGCGCGCTCCTTCAACGAGATGGCTGCGGGCTTGCAGGATCGCGAACGCGTGCGCGGGTTGCTGGGCAAGGTGGTCTCGCCTGCCATCGCGGAGGAGTTGCTGCGCCGTCCCATCACTCTCGGTGGCGAAGAGCGTGAGGTCACCGTTCTCTTCGTCGACATTCGCGGCTTCACCGCGCATTGCGAGGGCGTTGCGCCGGGGGCGGTGCTCGATCTGCTGAACCGCTACCTCACCCGGGTGACCGGCGCGATAGAGGCCGAGGGCGGTGTGGTCGACAAGTACATGGGAGACGCGGTGATGGCGTTGTTCGGTGCGCCGCTGCTGCACGAGGATCACGCGGCACGCGCGGTTCGCGGCGCGCAGGGCATCCTGGAGGCCGTCGCAGTTCTCAACACGGAACTCGCAAGCGAGGGCCAGTCGCCCCTGTCCGTGGGTGTAGGCATCAACACGGCTCTGGTCGTGGCGGGGAACATGGGCAGCGCCTCGCGCATGAATTACACGGTAATCGGCGATGGCGTGAATATCGCTTCGCGGGTCGAGGGGCTGTGCCCGTTTTATGGGGCTGGCATCCTCGTAAGCGAGGCCACCTGCGCGGCGGCCCCGGACATTGCTTTCCGCGAGGTGGATCTGGTGCGCGTCAAGGGGCGCTCGGAGGCCTTCGCCATTTATCAGCCACTGTTCCCGGACGTTAGCGATCAGCGTGGCTATGAGCGCGCGATGGATCTCTGGAAGGCGCGTGATTTCGCCGGAGCGTCGGCGGCTTTTGCAGCGTTGGTGCGAGCCTTCCCGGAGGACGGCGTGGTTGCCTTCCATGCCACACGCTCGGCCGGTTTTGCCGATGCACCGCCCCCGCCGGAGTGGGACGGAGTGCATGCCCACACCCGCAAATAGCTCCCGCGAGACACCCCTCGCGCAGCGACTTGCGGCTCTGGGAGCCGAGTTGCAGCGTTGGCGGGTGTTCTGGTCTGCGCACGCATTTCGCGAACGCGCGTTGCCGTGGGAGGCGGAGCGTCCTGATCTTGCCGCTGCATTGAGAGCGCTCGATCCGGAGCATGCCCGTCGCCTTGGCGCCGATCAGACTGCTCTGGACGGATTTCTGGGCACATGGTTTCCGGTGGATCGCTGGGCCGCTCTCGAACGGGTGGATGCAGCGCCTCGGGCGACCCTGCGACCGTGGCCGCGCGGCTTCGATCGGGATGTGCCCGGTCGTAAATGGGCACAGATCGAAGCGTTCTGTGCATCCGTGCCGAGCGCCGGGCGGGGTACGGTCGTGGACTGGTGCGCGGGCAAGGCACATCTGGGCCGTGCGCTTGCGTTCCAGCGTGGAGTGCCCGGGGTGCTGGCACTTGAGCGTGATCCCAGACTTGTCGAGGCCGCCCGCAGTGTGGCACTGCGGGAAGGCGTGCCCCTGCGAGCCGAGACCTGCGATGTTCTGGAGGAGGGCGTTCGCTCGCTGCTGACGCAAGCGACCCATATCGTGGCCCTGCACGCCTGCGGTGCGCTCCATCGGCGCTTGCTCGATGTGGCGGTCGCCGGACGCGTGCCCGCGCTTGCCGTTGCGCCCTGCTGTTTTCACCTCGGGCCAGAGGGTCACCTGCCGCGCTCCCGTGCGGGGCAGGGCAGCGACCCCTTGCTGCGTCCCGCAGATTTACGCACGGCGGTGCAGGACGAGGTGACGTCCGGCGGGCATGCGCGCCGCCGGCGCGAGCGCCTGCAGTCATGGCAACTGGGCTTCGATGCGCTACTGCGGGAGCACGGCGGGCGAGAGGGCTATACCGCGGCGTCCGGGGCATCTGCGCGGATGCTGGCCGGGGACTTCGGCGGCTATTGCAGGGAGGTGGCGGCTGCCAGAGGTATCTGTCTTCCCGAGGAGATCGACGCCGCCCGGTGGGAGGCGCGCGGGCAGGAACGCTTCCGCGAGGTGAGCGCGCTCGATCTGGTGCGCAGGCGTTTCCGGCGCCTGATCGAGTTGTGGTTGCTGACGGACCTCGCCGTCTCGCTGGAAGAAGCCGGCTACGAGGTACGCCTCGAGTATTTCTGCGCGCCCGGACTCAGCCCGCGGAACCTGCTGCTGCAGGCAAGCCTTGCTTCCTGATCCCGGCGCGCAGCAGCACGACCCCCAGCAGCGCCGAGGCGAAAGACCCGAGCAGGATGCCGAGGCGCTCGTCCACGCCTGCGCCCAGAGCGCCCGTGTCGAAGGCCAGCGACCCGATGAAAAGGCTCATCGTGAAGCCGATGCCGGTGAGGCAGGCCACACCCACGAACATCAGCGTGTTGCTGCGCTCGGGCAGCCGCGCAATGCCGAGCGCGATGGCTATCCCGCTGAAGAGCAGAACGCCCACGGGCTTGCCGATCAGCAAGCCGAGCGCGACACCGAGCGGTACCGGGTGCAGCAGGGCTTCGGAGCCCATGCCCAGCACACCGACCCCGCAGTTCGCGAGCGCGAAGAGCGGCAGTATCGCGTAGGAGACGGTGCCGTGCAGTCCGTGCTCCATGCTGCGCAGCAACGAGTGCTCGCCCTCGCCCTGATGCGGGATGAACATCGCCAGCAACACGCCAGCCAGCGTTGCGTGCACGCCGGATTTCAGCACCGATAACCACATCACCAGACCTACAAGCAGATAGGGTGCTGCCGTGCGTACGCCAGCGCGGTTCAGCGCGAGCAGCACCACGCAGCAAGCTCCCGCGATGGCGAGCGAGAGCGGGGCTATGTCGGCCGTGTAGAACATGGCGATGATGATGATTGCGCCGATGTCATCGACGATGGCGAGAGTCACGAGAAAGAGCTTCAGCGTGGTGGGGACGTTGCGGCCAAAAAGCGTGATCACGCCGAGTGCGAATGCGATGTCGGTGGCGGTGGGGATGGCCCAGCCGCGCATGGCGAATGCGTCGCCCTGGTTCAATGCGCTGTAGACCAGCGCCGGCACCACCATTCCGCCGAGTGCGGCGAAGGCGGGCAGTGCGATCTTGCGCGGGCTGGAGAGTTCCCCGCCCAACACTTCGCGCTTGAGTTCCAGTCCGACGGTGAAGAAAAAGATCGCCATGAGGCCATCGTTGATCCACAGCAGCAGCGGCTTCTGCACGTTCAGTTCGTGCACCCGTACCTGCATCTCCATGCCGAAGAAAGTACCGTAGGCGTGCTGCAGGGGGGAGTTGGCGAGGATCAGCGCCAGCGCACCGGCCAGCATCATCAGGATGCCTCCACCCGACTCGGAGGCTATCAGCTTGCGCAGTGCATTCATCCCGGATCTACCGCAGTGGAACCGGCCCAGTGTAGGGGGCGGCGCTGACATCGTCATCTGCCGGAGAGCCCGCAAGGAGTACGCGGATGGTGCATCCCCAGCCCGCTTCGTGCTCCTGCCACAGTGTCGCGCCGATGCGTGCCGCGACGCTCGCGGCATGGCCCAGATCGTGAGCTTGCCCGTGGCCGTTGTCGCGCAGGTGGAAACTGCATCCCGGACGAGCACCAAGCTCGAGCCGGATCTCTGCACGGTGCAGCGCGGCAGCTATCCCGACGCGAAGGAGTTCAGCGAGCAACTGTCGCAGGCCTTCCGGCTCTGCCTGGATCCGGAGATGGTCAGGATGCTCCAGCACCACCGCTGGTGTCGCTGGCCGTGCGCGCTCTGCCTCTTCGATGAACAGCATCACCAGATCGGTTGCGCGCCTGGTTGTTGCCGTGGTGTTCAGCCTTTACTCCTGCGGCCGCGGCGCTGGGTGTCCGGATGCCCAGGACCTTCGTTGAGGAATCCCTCCAGCGCGGCCAGCAAGGCTGCGCGGTCCTCGCCGCTTTCCAGGGTTTTGTCGCTGATGTGGCTGGGGTGGGGTTCCCGGTCGAGCCAGAACAGGCCGCTGGCCTGTGCGGCCTCGGTGGCGGCAGCGAGCCAGACGATCGTATCCGCGCCTTCGGCCGGGCTTCGCAGCAGCGGCCGTGTGAGGCGCCTGAACGCGGGCAACGCACTCTCGACGCCCGGTGTGTCTGCCCATCCCGGGTGCATGGCGTTCACCACGATGCCTTCCGCTCGCCAGCGAGCGGACCACTCCTCGGTAAGGATCATCAGGCCGCGTTTGGCGCGCGCGTAGGCAGCGGAGCCGGAGTAAGGGCCCCGCGTGTTTTGCAGGTCCCTCACCCGGAGGCGCTGGGTGTACATCCCGCCCGAGAGCACATTCACCACGCGCGCAGATCCCGCCTGCGCGAGCAGCGGCTGCAGACGCTCGGTCAGGATGAACGGGCCGAGCAGCAGCAGGGCGAAGCTCTTCTCGAGGCCTTCCTCCGTCTCCTGCCGGGGGTTGAACAGAGCGCCCGCGTTGTTGATCAATGCGGCGATGGGCCTGCCTTGCGAGAGCAGGCGATCGGCGAGAGCATTCACATCTGCCATCAACGCGAGGTCTGCCGTTTCAGCTCGCACCGAGGCATTCCCCGAGTTGGAGCGCACCGCATCCACCACGGCGGCGAGCTTGCTCCCGTCGCGCCCTACCAGCGTGAGATCGGCGCCCATTGCCGCCAGCGTGTGCGCCGCCGCAAGGCCTATTCCGGACGTCGCGCCGGTCAGCACGATGTGCCTGCCGTCGAGGCGTGCGGACACGGGTTTCCAGCGTCGCTTTGCCTTGCGGTAGCCGAATCGCGTAAAGCCGAACATGCCGGGCAGCACGAGCCTGTCGCAGCGCTCGTGACGCGAAGGATCCGAGGGTGCGGTGTAGGCGTCTTGCAGCGCGCGGCGCAGCCCTCTCATCGCGCTCTTGCCGACGGCATCCATCATCCCGGGCGCCATTCGCGAGGCGATGCCCAGCAGCGCGCGCGGACGGAAGCGCGCGATGTACCGGATGCGCGTGCCCTCGGTTGTTGACGCGAAGAGAATCTCTTCGCGGGCATCGAATACCGACGAGCGTACATCCATCAGCACACGCGCCTGTGGCTCGAACTCCACCACGGTGTAATGCAGCGAGAAGCCTGCCTTCATGACGACGCGGTACTCGCTGCCCGTGCGCGGCGGGCCCGGCGTCAGCCGCTCGGCGCTGCGCACTCCCGGATCCCACTCTTCCACATGCGCGAAATCCGCGACATAGGCGAAGCAATCGCGCAGCGAACGCGGAACGGTGATGGTCTCGTCGAGCACGATTTCCCGGCTCATGCGTCACTCCCGGGGCAGTGGCTTTGCGGGG
>JBILEG010000038.1:0-13697 GCA_044352225.1 Pseudomonadales bacterium
GGGATGTTCCGGCAGGTTCGCCAGCGTGAGCAGCATGCCCACGCGGTCGTTGCGCTCCTCGCCCATGCCCACGATGCCGCCGCAGCACACCTTGATGCCCGCCTCGCGCACGTTCGCGAGGGTATCGAGGCGCTGCTGGAAGGTGCGGGTGGTGATGATCTCGCCGTAGAACTCGGGCGAGGTGTCGATGTTGTGGTTATAGTAATCGAGCCCGGCCTGGGCGAGCGCCTGCGCCTGATGGGGCTCGAGCATGCCGAGCGTCATGCAGGTCTCCATGCCGAGCTCCTTGACGCCACGCACCATGGCGGTGATCACGCCGAGGTCCCGGTCCTTGGGCGAGCGCCAGGCGGCACCCATGCAAAAGCGGGTGGAGCCCGTCTCGCGCGCGGCGCGGGCGGACTCCAGCACCCGCTCGACCTCCATCAGCTGCTCGGCCTCGAGGCCGGTGTCGTAGCGGACGCTCTGCGGGCAGTACTTGCAGTCTTCGGGGCAGGTGCCGGTCTTGATCGAGAGCAACGTGCTCACCTGCACCTCGTTCGGATCGAAAAAGCGCCGGTGCACGGTCTGCGCGCGGAACATGAGATCGGCGAAAGGCAGCGCGAAGAGCGCTTCGACCTCGCTGCGGCTCCAGTCGTGGCGCAGCGGGAGGGGGGCGGTTGCCTGATTCATCACGAACGTCCTATGGTGGGCGAGCCGGGCGGAGTCTCGGCAGCGCCATGGCCCGTTGTCAACCGGAAAGGACTCCTGTGGTTTACAAGCCCCGTTTCATCGATCAGTTGTTCCCGGCTACCTGCCTGCTCTGCGGCGCCGGCGCGCGCGGCGGCCTGGACGCCTGTGCGGGCTGCATCGCCGATCTGCCCCTGAACGGCAGCGCTTGCCTCCGCTGCGCCATGCCAGTGCAGGCCGGCGTCCTCTGTGGCCACTGCCTGGGGGAGCCACCGCTGGTGGCAGGCGCGTTCTGTGCTTTCCGCTACGCCTGGCCGGTGCGCGAGTTGCTGCTGCGTTTCAAGACAGGCGGCGATCTGGCCGCTGGAAGGCTGCTCTCCGAACTGATGGCGCGCCAACTCGATGCCTCGCAGGCGGTGCCCGGAGGCGACTGGGCGCTTGTGCCAGTGCCGCTCGCGCCCCGGCGCATCGGCGAGCGGGGCTTCAACCAGGCCGAACGGATCGCGCGGGTGCTCGGCGGGCGCTTGGGGCTGGCCGTGGAACCCGGGCTGGTGCGGCGGGTGCGCAGCAGCCAGGACCAGAAAGGACTCTCGGCAGCAGAGCGGCGTCGAAACCTCGACAGCGCCTTCAGCGCCAAGCCCTGTGCCGGTCGGAAGCTGGTATTGGTGGATGACGTCCTCACCACCGGCGCCACAACGCGGGCGCTTGCCCGTGCGCTGCTCGAGGCGGGCGCGGGGGAATTGCGGCTGTGGTGTCTGGCGCGGGCGGTGTGAACGGCCTCGTGTGAAGGATGGCGCGCGCTTGCGCAGACGCGATGGGGCCGTGAGGATGGGGATGGGCAACGGCCGGCCCCGCGAGCACTGATCGAGGAAGACGCAATGCGTGAAGTGATTGTCGCGGGCATGGCCCGCTCCTACAGGAACACAAGGGCACGCCGTGCGTGCGATAGCGTGGAAGGGATGGCGATCGTAGCGGACCTGACCTGCGCGCGCCGGAGATGGTTTCGCACTGTGATGACGGCAGGAGCCTTCGGACTGCTCATCGGCTGCACCGCCCGGCCAGCGATGACGGAAGCGGCCCTGCCCAAGGCCGTGGGCCTGCCGAACCCGGCCTCGGTGCATTGCCTCGAGGTGGGCGGCAAGCTGCACATGGAGCGCAGCGAGAACGGCGGCGAGTTCGGTGTCTGCGATCTGCCGGATGGCCAGCGCTGCGAGGAGTGGGCGCTCTTCCGCGGGGAGTGCGGCAAGGGCCCGCCTGCGCAGGGCAACCCTAGTCCAGCGGCCCCGGAAAGAGGACCGAGCGGATCCAGTTGAAGAAACTGTTGCCGGCCAGGAAACGCCGGTCGAGTTCGTCGGCTTCCGAGGCCGGCGAGCGCGGGTCCGCGAAGTAATCCCCGCGCGTCACGAAGGGCCCGTGCGGGTCGAGTTCCTTCACGATGCGCGCCGGGTTCCCGGCCACCACCACGTTCGCAGGCACGTCCCGCGTCACCACGGCGCCCGCGCCCACGATGCTGTTATCACCGATGGTCACGCCCTTCAGCACCAGCGCGTGGTCACCGATCCACACATTGTTGCCGATGCGGATCGGCGCCGGCACGGCGTTGCGTTCGATGCGGTCGTAGATGCCGTGCCAGTCGGAGTCCGTGATGTAGGCGCCGCTCGCGATCATGCAGTTATCGCCGATCTCGATGGCGTCGCTCGCGCTGATGCGCACCCCCGGCGTGATGAGCGCGAAATCACCGATCGTGATGCGCCCCTGACCCGGGCCGCGGCCCCAGACCGCAATCGAGACCCGTTTGTCGACGTCACCGATCACCGTGGCGTAGTTGCCTAGCGAGATGTTCGGCCCGTTCACCTGCACGTACCAGGGCTTCATGTAGGTGCCGCCGTGACCCAGATGATCGAAATGCGGACGCAGGAAATGCTCCGCGTACCACGCGCGGAATACGAGGTAGATGCGTTTGACCCAGTAGGGGCGCGAATCGCGGCGCATGGTGGCTCCGGAGGTGAGCAGGCGCTCGCGCGCGGCCCGTGGCGTTCAGCGCCGGTGGTAGGCCGGCGAGAGCTCGCGCACCGACTCCACCAGCACGCGAACGGTCTCCGGGTTGATGTCGGGCGTGATGCCATGACCCAGGTTGAAGACGTGACCGCTGCCCTCACCGAAGGAGTCGAGGATGGCCGCGACTTCCTGCCGCACGCGCGCGGGCGGCGCGCGCAGCATCGACGGGTCCATGTTGCCCTGCAGCGCCACGCGCCCACCCGTCTGGCGACGGGCATGGCCGAGGTCGGTGGTCCAGTCGAGACCGATGCCCTCGCAACCCGTGGCGGCGATGGCCTCGATCCACTGCCCGCCGCCCTTGGTGAAGAGAATCACCGGCTCGGTGTGACCCAGCGCGCGCAGGCCCTGCACGATGCGCTGCATATAGGCGAGCGAGAACTCGCGGTAAGCCGCATGGCCCAGCGAACCGCCCCAGGTATCGAAGACCTGCACGGCAGCGGCGCCGGCACGGATCTGCGCCGCGAGATACGCGGTCACCGCGTCGGCCAGTATGCCGAGCAGGCGGTGCATCAGCGCGGGCTCGGCGAAGGCCATGGTCTTCACCTTCGCGAACTCCCGCGTCGAGCCGCCCTCGACCATGTAGGTCGCGAGCGTCCATGGGCTGCCGGAGAAGCCGATCAGCGGCACGCGGCCGCCAAGCTCCCGCACGATGGTGCGCACGGCATCCATCACGTAGCCCAGATCCTGCTCGGGATCGGGGATGTGCAGCGCGTCGATGTCGGCCTCGCTGCGCACCGAGCGCTTGAAGCAGGGCCCTTCACCCGTCTCGAAATACAGCCCCAGCCCCATGGCATCGGGGATGGTGAGGATGTCGGAGAACAGGATGCCTGCATCGAGATCGAAGCGGTCGATGGGCTGCAGGGTCACCTCGCAGCACATCTCGGGATTGCGCATCAGCTCAATGAAACCGCCAGCCCGCTCGCGGGTGGCGCGGTACTCGGGCAGGTAGCGGCCCGCCTGGCGCATGATCCAGACGGGTGTGCGGTCCAGGGGTTCGCGGCGCAGCGCGCGGAGAAGCCGGTCGTTCTTCAATGTGCTCATGGAGGTCCTTTGGTCCGGGCCTTTTGATGTTGCTTGCGGAGTATGTCTCAGAGCGCCCGCGCCGCGCGGATTTCCTTCTGCACGGCATCGAGTCGGCGTACCCAGGGCTTGCTGCCAGCGAGGCCCCTCGGCAGGTTCTTCTGCGCCTTGTCGGCCGCCGCGCGCGAGGCGTAGTTGCCGTACACCACGGAGTACCACTCCTTGCCGTTGTTCAGCTTTCGGTAGACGCGCAGCGGCACGCCTGCACGGGCAATGAACGAGCGAACGCGGGCCGGGTCATCGGAGCCCATGATCTGCAGCACGAAATTCCCCGTGGGCTGCCCCACGAGGTACTGCTCATCGGCCGTGAGGGCGCCGCCTGCGCGGTTGCCGCCACGGTAGACGTAGTCCCCGGAGGGCGCTGCGGCTTTGGGCGCCACTTTCGGCGCCGCCTTCGGAGCCGGTTGAGGGGCGGGCTTGACCGTGGGCTTGGGCTTCGCAGGCGCGGTAGCGGCCATCCCGGGCGCGGGGCGAACCGGCTCTGCGGGCTGCCTTGGCGCGCCGGGCCCCTCGAGCGGCATGGCAGCGCGCAATTCCGCCTCAAGCGCTTCGGCCTCGGACAACGAGGGGCCAGAGGCGTCGGGCACAACCTTGGCGACGGGTGCAGGCTTCGGGGCGGGAGCGGCCACAGGCGCCGGTTTGGCGGCAGGCGGCGCAACCGGCGCCGGTGGCGCCACGGCTTTGGCAGCGGCGGGCGCAGGAGCCGCCGCCGGGGCCGCAGCCACTGCCATATCCGCGGCAGGCGTGGCCACGGGGCCCGCATCGGGCTTGGCGGGAGCAGCAGACGTGCCCGCACCAGTGGAGGGCTCTGCAGCCGTAGCGCCGTCGGCAGCAAGTTGCTCGGCGTCGGGCTCCGGGGCCGCGATCCCGGCATCGCCCACCCCTTCGCCAGCGTCGAGCTCCGTCACGGGGGCAAGGCCGGGGATGGGAACGGGCGGCTGTTGTTCGCTCTCGTTCATGCCGGTCCAGGCATAGAGAAGCAGCAGGGCGAGCAAGGTCGCGGCAATCACGCCGAAGTGCCACATCGGCAAGGAATTGAGCGGCTCCTGGACGACCTTGATGCCGCCCAGCAGGGCCGCACGCGCTTCTGCGTTGATCTCGGCCGGAATGCCGTCGGCGTTGCGGTGTATCTGTTCGAGTTCGGCCGCATTGAACGGCGACTCGCCCTCCAGCCCCGCGGTGTTCATCCGGTAGTGGATGTAGGCGTAAGTCTCGCCGCGCTCCAGCGGCTGAAGCTCGATGGTATGCAGCGGTACACCCGAGGGCATCACCGTCTGCAGTTGCTCGCGCCAGTCAGGCTCGGCGAAGAGCACCACGCGGAGGTTACGCCCTGCGGCCTGCAACAGGCGGGGCAGGAACTGCAGCACGTCCTCGTGCATGTGCTGCGCATCGTCGATGACCAGCCATGATTGGGAACCCGCCGCCAGACGATCGGCGCAGAACTGCACGAGTTGCTGGAGGTCGGCGTCTGTGCCGGCACGCGGCTGCGAACGCAGGCCGAAGCCGGAGAGCACGCGCCGCAGCCAGGGCTCGGGCCCCTCGAGCAGCGCGGCCTCTAGCACACAGCAGCGCGTGTCGGCCGCACTCTGGGCCACGAAGTGCCGGCGCGTGGCGGTCTTGCCCATGCCAGGTATGCCGGTGACCAGCAGCACGCAGTCGGAGAAGCGCGCGAGGTGCTGGAGTTGCTCGACGGTTTCCTGCCGCGCCCCGCCCGGATAGAACAGTCCTTGTACGCCACCTTCCGCGAAGGGGTCGCGATCGAGGTCGTAGTGCCGGTACCAGTCGTCCTCGGACGAGAGCGTGGGTTCCACTCGTCTCATGCCGTTGCGGCCTCCGGACTCCGGGTGAATGTCTCGAGCAATGCCAGCAACGCGCTCTCGGGGAAGTCCCTGCTGAGCACGGCCTCTCCGATCCGCCGCAACAACACCAGCCGGATGCGACCCGCGCTCGATTTCTTGTCGCCGCGCATCAGCGAGAGCAGCGCGCCGGCGTCCAGCCCCTCCGGGGGCGTGACGGGCAGGCCGAAGCCCGCGACGAGGTCGCGGATGCCGCGGACATCCGCGGCCGGCAGCCAGCCGAGTTCCTGCGAGAAGCGCGCCGCCATGATCATGCCGATCGCCACGGCCTCGCCGTGCAGGAGGCTGCGGTAATCCGTCGCGGTCTCGATGGCGTGGCCGAAGGTATGACCGAAATTGAGCAGCGCCCGCGAACCGCCTTCTTCCTCGCGTTCGTCGGCCGCCACCACGCGCGCCTTGTTGGCACAGGAGCGGCGCACGATCTCGATCAGGCAGCCTGCGTCGCGCGCGGTGATGGCGGAGGCGTTGGCACTGAGCCACGCGTGGAAGGGCGCGTCCCCGATCAGACCGTACTTGAGCACCTCGGCGAGGCCTGCCGCGTATTCGCGCGGGGGCAGCGTGGCCAGCGTGTCGATGTCGGCGATCACCGCGCGGGGCTGGTGGAAGGCACCGATCATGTTCTTGCCGCGGGGGTGGTTCACCGCGGTCTTGCCGCCCACGGAAGAGTCGACCTGAGCAAGCAGCGTGGTAGGCACCTGCAGGAAGGAGACGCCGCGCTGGTAGGTCGCGGCCGCAAAGCCGGTGATGTCGCCGATCACGCCGCCACCGAGTGCCACCAGCGTGCAGTTGCGGTCACAACGCGCGGCAAGCAGGGCGTCGTAAAGATCGGACAGCACCGCGAGATTCTTGTGCTCCTCGCCATCGGGCAGGACCTTCACCAGCATCACGCGCTCGCCGATCGCCGCGCGCAGGCGCTCGAGATAGAGGGGCGCGACCGTGGTGTTGGTGACGATCACGGCACGCGATTGACCGAGATGCCGGCCGAAGAGCGATGCGTCGTCCAGCAGCCCGCTACCGATGTGTATCGGGTAGCTGCGGGAGCCGAGTTGGACGTCGAGCGATGCGGCCTGCATCCGGTTCTTTCCTGGCGCCACCCGGGGGCCGGGCGGGAGGTGGAAGCTTAGCCAGCTTCGCGCAGCGCGGCCAGTTCCGCGCGGCTCAGGATGGGCCGTCCCCGCCGAGCCTTTCGACGATTTCACCCGCCACGCTGCTCGCGCTGCGACGGTCGGTGTGCACGACGATGTCTGCCACTTCCAGATACAGGGGGTGGCGCAGGGCCAGCAGCTCGCTCAGGACTTTCTCGCGGTCGGGCGTCTGCAGGAGCGGGCGCTTGCGATCGCGCTTGGTGCGGGAAAGCTGCTCGCGAACGGAGGTCTCGAGGTACACGACGCTGCCCATGCCCGAGAGCAGCCGCCGGTTCTGATCGCGCATCACCGCACCACCGCCCGTGGCGAGGACCATGCCCGACTCGGAGGCCATGTCCTCGATGACGGCGGTTTCGCGCTCGCGGAAACCCGGCTCGCCCTCGACATCGAAGATCCAGGAAATCGAGGCCCCGGCCCGCTCTTCTATCAGCGTGTCGGAATCGCGGAAAACGAAACCCAGCCGCCCCGCGAGCAGGCGGCCAATGGTGCTCTTGCCTGAGCCCATCGGGCCCACGAGCACGACGTTGCGCGCCTGCAGCATGCGGCTCCGTGCGTCAGTTGAGCAGACGGTCGCCGATGATCTTCGGGGTGATGAAGATCAGCGTCTCGGTCTTGCTCGACTCCTTGCTGTCCTTGCGGAACAGGCGACCGACATAAGGAATGTCGCCCAGCACGGGTGTCTTGGTCTGGCTCAGGATTTCCTCGGTCTTGAACACACCGCCCAGAACCACGGTCTGACCGTTGTCGACCAGCACCTGCGTATCAAGGGCCGTGGTGTCGATCGTCGGGATCTGCGAGCCGAACTCGCCGGTGATGAACGCGCCCACCGAATCCTGGTTGATCGTGAGCTTCATCATGATGCGGTCGTCAGGCGTGATGTGGGGTGTGACGTCGAGCTTCAACACCGCCTCCTTGAACTCCACGGTCGTCTCGCCGGAGGCCGAAGCCTTCTGGTAGGGGATCTCGGTACCCTGCGAGATGCTGGCTTTCTGCTTGTCGCCGGTGATGACCTTGGGCTGCGAGACGATCTCGCCGTGACCGGAGGCCTCGAGGGCAGAGAGTTCGGCCTGCAGCAGCACGTCCTTGTTGGTGAAGCCGACCGCGATGGAGCTGGTACCTGCGCCGCTCGCACCCAGATCCACCGCGAGGGATTCGGGGAAGGTCGCATTGCCCGGCCCGCTGGTGCCACCCACGGTTTCCAGACCTGCGCGGCTGCCCGAGACGGTCCAGTTGTCGTTCTCGCCCAGCACCGCGGCGCCACCCCACTGGATGCCCAGCTGGCGGGAGAAATCGGTGGACGCGATCACGATCCGCGCCTCGATCATCACCTGACGAACCGGGATATCGATCGACTTGATCAGCCGGCGCAGTTCCTCGAGCTTCTCTGCCGTCTCGGTGACCATCAGCGAGTTGGTGCGCTCATCCACGATGACGGCACCGCGGGAGGACAGGATGCTTGCTTCGCGCTGGCCGGAACTGCCCACGCCAGTCGTGCCTTGGGACGCGCCCGTCGCGACGCTCTGGCCTCCGCCGCCGCGGCCGAAGAGCTTGAATATCTCTTTGGCGTCGGCGTACTTCACCTGGATGAACTCGGTCTGCAGTGGCGCAAGCTCCTCGAGTTGCCGGTTCGTCTCGAGCTCCTGGCGCTCGCGCTCGGCGATTTCCGCGGCGGGGGCCACCATCAGCACATTGCCGGTCTGGCGCTTGTCGAGACCCTTGGTCTTGAGGATGAGGCTCAAGGCCTGGTCCCAGGGAACGTTCTGCAACCGGAGCGTGATGCGACCGGAAACCGTATCGCTGGCAACGAGGTTCAGATCGGTGAAATCGGCGATCAACTGCAGGACCGCACGCACCTCGATGTCCTGGAAGTTGAGCGAGAGCTTCTCACCCGTGAATTCGAAATCGCGCTTCTTGCGCTCGACTTCCTGCTTGGTGAGCGGCTTCACCGCCACCACATAGGTGTTATCGGCCTGATAGGCGAGGTAGTCGTATTCGCCCGCGACCTTGATCGCGATGCGCGCCTGGGAGCCGCTCTGCTTCAGATCGACGGACTGCACCGGCGTGGCGAAATCCACCACGTCATAGCGGCGGCGCAGTTCATCCGGAACACCCGTCTCGAAGAAGCCCACGCTGATGGTGTTGCCCTCGAGGCGCACGTCCACGTCGGCACCCGGATCGCTCAGGGCAAGTTCGATGCGGCCTTCGCCGTTCTCGCCACGGCGGAAATTGAAGTCGGTGATGCCGTGCCCGGAAACAGGCGCGGGCGTGGCGGAAGACATGACGGTGGCATCGGTGGACTTCAGGTACTCCTGAACGCCGCCGCTGCCGACAGCAACGACCAGCTCATCGCCTTCGATGGTGGATTGATAGGGCGCGACCTCGACCAGATTGACGATCACCCGGGTGCGGCCACCCGACTCCACCACCACGACGCTCTGTGCGTTGTCGAACGCCAGGGTGTGCTTCTTCTGGGCGAGTTTGCTGGAGACGCCCGGAAGATCGAGCGCGATGCGGGCGGGCTTGTCGATGGTGTAGCCCTGCGGCGTGGGAGGCGCGCCATCGAACTTCATCCGGATCTCGAACTTGCCGCCAGGCAGTGCGTTGAAGCCGATGTCGGTCATCGACACGCCCTGCGCCATCGCAAGCGACGCGGGCAGCAACACAGCCGCCAGGGCGACAAGAGCCGCACGGGACACGCCGCGCAACGCGGCAAGGATCTCAGGAATCATGATGGCCACCCTGTCCATACTGTCTCCACGCACTACTTTTCTTCCGTCAATGTGATCGTGCGGGGCTTGCGTATCCATCCCCCCACCCCGTTCGGCACGATTTCCTCGACAGCGATGCTGGTCTCGGTCGTCTCCACGATCTTGCCGTGGTCCTTGCCCAGGTAATTGCCCACCCGGACGCGGTGTACTCCGCCCGCACCGTCCGCAACGAGCGACCACAGGGTGTCCTGCTGGGCGAGCGTGCCGACCATCGCGAGCTGCTCGAAATTGAACCGTTCGAGGAACTCCTTCGGACGAAGGAGATCCGGCTTCACCTCCGAGCCCGGCGTGAGCGCGGAGGTCTCCTTGGCGCTCAGCGGCTTGTCGAAGGGTGCGCGCAGGGACTGCGCGGAATACATGAACGACTCGTAGGGCTTGAACACGGGAATGGGCTCGATGGTGCCCTTCGGCCGTGCCCGCACTTCCGTCATCCAGGTATCCAGATCGGAAAAGTCTACGCCGCAACCCCCCAGGAGGGCGGCGCAGACAAGGACGCTTGCCGCGCGCTTCATGCCCATCACTCCTCGCCCTTGTAGCGGTAGGTCTTCGCAGTGATCTGCATCGACAACTCTCCCGAACTGCCGCCGGGGGCGATCCTGAAATCGTGCAGGGTGACGATACGGGGCAGGCCGGCGACGCCGCTCGCAAAGGCGCCGAGGTCGTGGTAGGTCCCCGTCAGGTTGATGTCGATCGGGAGTTCCACGTAGAACTCGGCCGTCTGCTCGCCCTGGAGCGCGATGCTCGAAAATTTGAGCCCGGAATCGACGCCCTTTTCAGTGATGTCTTCCAGCAGCCCGGGCACTTCGGTGTCCTTCGGCAACTGGCTGAGGAGGGCGCCGAACTGCTCTTCCATTTCTTTGAGCTGGGCGCGCAAGGCGTCGAGGTTGGCAACCTGGAAGGCCTTCGCCTCGAACTGCGTGCGCAACTCGGCTTCGGAGGTCCTCACCTGGTCGAGTTCGGCCTGCATGTCCTTCAGGTGCTGGTTGTACCCGAGGAAGCAGGCAGCCGCGAAGGCAAGCACCCATGCACCGGCCTTGACCGGCATGGGCCAGGAGCCGATGTTCTCGAGCGTGAGGTCGGAGAGCTGTATCTCCTGCAGGGATTTGCTCAGGTCAGCGAGTGCCATGGGTCATTCCCCCTCGCCCGTGTCGTCGGTCTTTCCGGGCATCGTGACGTTCACCGTCATGTCGAAGTCATTGCCCTGTTCGCCGAACAGCGGATTGGCCTTGACGCTTTTCAGAACCGGATCCGCGAACCACTCCGAGGCGTCGAGTTTGCGCATCAGGCTGGAGACGCGGTTGTTGGACTCTGCAGTGCCCTGGATGGTGATGACGGTGCCAGAGCGCTGGATGCCCCGGTAATAGACCCCCTCGGGCAGGGTCCGCACGATCTCGTCGAAAATGCGGACGATCACCGGTCGCGTGCCCTGGAGGTCCTGGATGACCTTCATGCGGTCGATGAGCTGGTTGCGGCGGGTCTGGAGATCCTTGATCTCGGCGACCTGACGATCGAGCTTGGAGATTTCGCCGCGCAGGTAGTCGTTGCGCTGGTTCTGACCGTCGATCTGCCCCGAGATAACCACATGCGCCGCCACGACCACCAGCAGCGCGGCGACGACCACGGCCCCGAGCACGGCAAGGAATTCCTTGCGCAGCTGTTCCCTGCGCTGCTCCCGCCAGGGAAGTAGGTTGATGTTTGCCATCAGTCGAAGCTCCTCATGGCGAGGCCGCAGGCGATCATCAGCGCGGGCGCGTCATTGGCGAGCGCCTGGGCATTCACCCGCGAGGAAACCCCCATGTCCTTGAAGGGATTTGCCACGATGGTAGGCGTGCCGAGTCTTTCCTCGACCGCTTCGGCCAGGCCGGCAAGGGATGCGACCCCCCCGGCAAGCACCACATGGTCCACATCGTTGTATTGAGTGGAAGAGAAGAAGAACTGCAGGGATCGGGTAACTTGCTGGATCACGGCATCGCGGAAGGGCTGCAGCACTTCCTGCTCGTAATCCTCGGGGAGTCCCCCTTCTTTCTTGGCCAGGCCCGCTTCCTGGACGCTCAGCCCGTAGCGGCGCTGGATTTCCTCGGTGAGCTGGCGCCCGCCGAAGAGCTGCTCGCGTGTATAGATGGTGTTGCCGCCGGCCAGAACGCTGAGGGTGGTCATGGTCGAGCCGATGTCGACGATGGCAACCGTGTACTCGTCGTCGAGCGACAACTGCGGGAGGATGAGGCCGAAGGCTCGCTCCATCGCGTACACCTCGACGTCCACGATGCGCGGCACGAGGCTGGCAGCCTCAAGCACCTCGACACGGGAGTCGACGTTCTCCCTGCGGCAGGCGGCCAGCAGCACCTCTACCTGGTCAGGGCCTCGGTCGGAGGGGCCCTGCACCTCGAAATCTATGGCGACCTCATCCAGCGGATAGGGGATGTACTGGTCTGCCTCGACGTTGATCTGGGCCTCGAGGGCGTCATCGCTGAGGCCCCCCGCCATATCGATGATCTTGGTGATGACCGCGGAACCGGCCACCGCGACAGCGACATCTTTGAGCTTGGTCTTGGAGCGCGAAACGACTTCGACCATCGTGCGGGCGACTGCGTCGACATCGGCGATGTTCTTTTCGACCACAGAGTTCGGCGGCATGGGCTGCACGCCGTAGCTCTCAACAGTGAACCTGCCACCGCTGCGACTCAATTCGAGGAGTTTCAAGGAGGTCGAACTTATGTCGACACCCAGAACCGGAGGAGTCTTGCGCTTGAAGAGCCCTAACACGTTGTATTTCCTGGTGAGTCCTTGGTCTTGCGACCCCACACCGCAACTGCAGATGGCGATCCACTGGTAAGAGTAGTCCAAAACTTTGTGGCGGCCGGAAAAACTTTGTGATGCCATCCACTTTGTGAAACCTTTCCTCTTATCGGCCGGTATGCGTCCAAGTGTAGTGCTCCTCCGCCGTCTGGCCGTCGCCGCTTTCCCGATCATGGCCCTCGGACTGATGGCGATGACGGGCACCTACCTGTATCTGTCGCCCCGGCTCCCGTCCGTAGAGGTACTTCGGGACGTCCGGGACCAGGAACCCCTGCGCGTCTACAGCAGCGACGGCCTGCTGATGGGGGAGTTCGGCGAGATGCGGCGCACGCCGGTCAGTTTCGAGCAAGTCCCCGACCGCATGGTCAAGGCCTTCCTCGCGGCAGAGGATGACCGTTTCCTCGTCCATGGCGGCATCGACATACCGGGCCTGGTGCGGGCTGCCTGGGAACTTGCCACCACCCACAGCATCCAGTCGGGCGGCAGCACCATCACGATGCAGGTGGCCAGGAACTACTTCCTGACCCGCGAACAGTCGTTCATGCGCAAGTTCACCGAGATCCTCCTCGCGCTGCGCATCGAGCGGGAACTCGACAAACACCAGATCCTCGAGCTCTACCTGAACAAGATCTTCCTCGGCTACCGTGCCTACGGGGTGGAAGCGGCCGCGCAGGTCTATTACGGGCGCCCGATCACGGAGCTGAGCATCTCTGAGTCGGCAATGATCGCGGGCCTGCCGAAGGCGCCCTCGACGGGCAACCCGCTGGACAATCCTGAGCGCGCCCGCGAGCGGCGCGACTGGATTCTCGGCCGGATGCTGGACCTCGATTACATCGGCGAGGACGAGTACCGGCAGGCGCTGGCAGAGCCAGTGAGCGCGAGCTACCACGGCTCGCACATCGAACTCGATGCCGACTACGCCGCCGAGATGGTGCGTGCCGAGATGATCCGCCGCTTCGGCGTCGAGGCCTACACGGGCGGGTTCGTGGTCCGCACAACGATCGACGGGCGGATGCAGCAGCAAGCACAGGCCGCCATGGTTTCGGGCCTGCTGGCCTATGACCAGCGCCACGGCTGGCGCGGCGCAGAGCGTCACCTGGAAGAGCCGTCCTCCGCTTGGCCCGGGCAATTGGCCGAGATCAAGCGCGTTGCCGGCCTGGAAGCCGTCGTCGTCACGGCGGTGCAGGAGAAATCCGCCGAATTGCAGCGCGCGGATGGGAGCACGCTGGTGCTGGCCTGGGAGCAGGGCCTGTCCTCTGCACGCCCCTATATCAGCGCTGACTACCGTGGCACCGCTCCCAAGTCGGCCTCAGAGGTACTTCGCCGTG
>JBILEG010000353.1:0-4102 GCA_044352225.1 Pseudomonadales bacterium
GAAGCGGGGATCTCGCAGCGCGGTGATGTCCTGCGTGGGGTCACCCTTCACCGCAACGAGGTCTGCCAGCAGGCCCGGCGCGATCCGGCCGATATCGTTCTCGCGGTGCAGCATTTTCGCGTTCACGCTGGTGGCCGAGCGCATCGCGTCGATCGGGCGCATGCCCCACTCCACCATCACTTCGAGTTCGCGTGTGTTCTCGCCGTGCGGGAATACGCCCACGTCGCCGCCGAAACAGATCGTGACCCCGACATCCAGCGCGGCGCTGAAGGCCTCGCGTTTGGCGCGCAGTTCCGCGTTCGGCGGCATCTGTCCTTTCACCCAGCCATCAAAATAGGTGGCGTAGGCCTCGGACGTTGCCACGGTGGGGCAGAGCGCTACACCGTGTTTTTTCATGAGTTTGAAAACCTCAGGCGTGCCGTTGTCGCCGTGTTCGATGGTCTCGACGCCCGCGAGTACCGCGCGTCGAATGCCCTCGGGCGTGACGGCGTGCGCCGCCACCGGGCGTCCGGCATCGCGCGCAGCGGCGACCAGAGCATCGAGTTCCGCCTGACTGAAGGTGGTGAGTGCCTCGCCCCGCGGCCCCCAGCGGTAATCGGCATAGACCTTGATCCAGTCCGCGCCCTGCGCCACCTGGTGCCGCACCACGCGTGCGACTTCCTCAATGCCCGTTGCCTCTTCCGCGCCCTGCCCGGGATCGAAGGAGTAGCTCTTGCGCTGCGGGCCGTAACTGCCGGTGGCGACGATGGCGCGCGTCACGGTGATCAGGCGCGGCCCGGGCACCAGCCCGTCATCGATCGCGCGCTTTAGCTGCACATCGGCATTGCCTGCGCCTTCAGTGCCCAGGTCGCGCTCGGTGGTGATGCCCGCGCGTAGCGTCGCGCCCGCATGCGCAACCGCTGCCGCTACGCGGTAGGCGTAGGGCTCCTTCAGGACCTGATCGTCCCAGAGGGCTTCGTTGTAAGGGTGCAGCAGCAGGTGCGAGTGGCCCTCGATCAGGCCCGGCACGAGCGTCGTTCCCGGAAGATCGATGCGTTCGGCGCCCGTGCTGGCGAGCGATTCAACCGGGCCCACGGCAGCGATGCGTTCGCCCCGCACGAGCACGGCCTGTCCGGTGACGGGCGCATCCGATACGCCGTCCCACACGGCACCCGGCACGATCAGCGTATCGGCCTGCGCATGTGCGATGCCGAAAAGGAAAAGGCAGAGGCCTGCAAGCGTGTGGCGTGAGCGGTACCCGATCATGGTTTTTCACCGTATGGACGCGCGGCGAAGTGTGTGGGCCGCCCGCGGGCATCGCAAGACCACCGCCATGCCTCTCCCGCGATGGCGCCGTGCCTGTCATGCTTCAGCCCATGAACGATACCTACTCCGCGCTCTCGCTGGCGCGACACGCACTCGTTGATTCGCCCTGGCCTGCGGCCTGGCGCAAGGCGGAGCCGCGGCCCGGTTACGACGTCGTGATCATCGGCGGCGGCGGGCACGGGCTGGCCACTGCCTACTACCTTGCTGCGAACCACGGGATCCGCAACGTCGCGGTGCTGGAGCGCGGCTACATCGGCTCGGGCAACGTGGGCCGCAATACCACGCTGGTGCGATCCAATTACCAGACGAACGGGAACACCCAGTTCTTCGAGTTCTCGCTGAAGCTGTGGGAAGGGCTGTCGCATGCGCTGAACTACAACGTGATGCTCTCCCAGCGCGGGCAGATCGTGCTGGCACATGGCCCCGGGCAGCTGGATTCCCTGGCCCGCAAGGGCAACACCATGCTGCTGAACGGCATCGAGGCAGAGCTCCTCGACCGGGCAGCGCTGATGCGCCTGCTGCCCTATCTGGATTACTCGCCCCGCGCGCGCTTTCCGCTCTACGGGGGCTTGTTGCAGCGCCGCGCCGGCACGGTGCGCCACGATGCCGTGGCCTGGGGCTACGCACGCGCTGCCGATCGCTTGGGCGTGGACATCATCGAGAACTGCGAGGTGACGGGCTTGGTCACCGAGGGCGGGCGTGTGACAGGAGTGCGCACCAGCCGCGGCGAGATCGGCGCCGGGCGCACGGCGATTTCGGTGGCGGGGCATTCCTCCGAGGTGGCGCGGCTCGCGGGGCTTCGGCTGCCGGTCGAAAGCCATCTGCTGCAGGCCTTCGTCACCGAGCCTGTGAAGCCACTGGTGGATCACGTGATTTCCTTCGGTGCGGAGTTGTTCTACATCTCCCAATCCGACCGCGGCGGGCTGGTGTTCGGCGGCCATATCGACGGATTCAACAGTTACACGCAGCGCGGTCAGCTCCCCAAAGTGCAGACGGTGGCGGAGTGCGCCGTTGCGCTCATGCCCTCCATCTCGCGGCTGCGGATACTCCGTCACTGGGGCGGGATACAGGACATGACGCCAGACGGCAGCCCCTTCATCGGGCGCACGCCGGTGGAGAATCTCTACCTGAACGCCGGCTGGTGCTACCAGGGCTTCAAGGCCACGCCCGCCACCGGCTGGTGCTTCGCGCACACGCTGGCGCAGGGCGAGGAACACCCGCTGATCCGGTGCTTCTCGCTGGATCGTTTCCACCACGGCGACGGTCTCGACGAATACGGTCTCGGCAATTGGACGTGGAAGCAGTAAGGCCATGCTGATCATTCCCTGCCCTGATTGCGGCGCGCGCGACTACACCGAGTTCCGCTACGGCGGCGATGCCAGCCGCGCCCGCCCGTCGCACGGAGGTGGCAGCCTGCAGGACTGGCACGATCACGTGTTTGTCTTCGATAACCCCAAGGGCCCGCACCGCGAGTACTGGCAGCATGTGTTCGGCTGCCGCGAGTGGCTCGTGGTGGAACGTGATACCGCGAGCAATGCGCTGATCTCCGCGTGCCGCGCGCGCGACGGGGAGGCGGCCCCATGAGCCGTCGCCCGCACCGCGCGCGCACCGGTGGTCGCATCGACCGCAGCCACATCCTGCCCTTCACGCTGGAGGGCAGGCCGCTCGCGGGCTTCGCAGGCGACACGCTCGCATCTGCCTTGCTGGCGAACGGCATCTCGCTGGCGGGGCGCAGCTTCAAGTATCACCGGCCGCGCGGTTTCATCGGTGCAGGCGTCGAGGAGCCGAACGGTTTGTTCACCGTGGGGCGTGGCGCGCGAGCCACGCCGAATCTGCCCGGCACGCTGGTGGAATTGCACGAGGGGTTGGCGGCCAGCCGCCAGAACGGTACGCCCTCGGTCGGTTTCGATCTGATGGCAGTGAACGATCTGCTCTCGCCGCTGCTCGGCGCGGGTTTTTACTACAAGACCTTCATGGGCCCGCTGAAGGGCTCGTGGATGTTCTACGAACGTTTCATCCGCCGTGCTGCCGGGCTTGGCGTGGCGCCCCGCGCGCCGGACCCGGACCGCTACGAGACACGCCACGCTTTCACCGATGTGCTGGTGGTGGGCGCGGGGCCTGCGGGCCTTGCGGCCGCGCGCGCGGCGGGCGAGGCCGGCGCGCGCGTGATGGTGGTGGAGCAGGACGCGCTCGCGGGCGGGAGTCTGCTTGCCCTCTCGCCTGAACAGCCTCTCGAACGGTGGCGTGAGCAGGCATTGAACGCGCTCGCGGAGTTGCCGGACGTGCAGGTCCTCACGCGCACCACCGCACTCGGTCTCTACGACGGCAACACCGTCGCGCTGCTCGGCAGAAGCGCGCAAGGCGAGCCCGATGCAGCCCGCGGCGAAGCGCGCGAGTGGATCATCACGTTACGCGCACGTGCCATCGTCTTTGCCACGGGCGCGATCGAGCGCCCACTGGTGTTCGCGAACAACGACCTGCCGGGCGTGATGCTGGCCTCTGCCGCACAGGCCTACCGAAACCGCTGGGCGGTGGCGCTGGGCGAGCGCGTGGTGCTGGGCACCAACAACGACAGCGGTTGGACGAGCGCCGCGGAACTCGCGCGCGGCGGTGCCGAGGTCACGCTGATCGAACAACGCGAGAGCGTGAGCCCCGCCCTGCGCGCGCTGGCGGAGGACGCACGCGTGCGCGTGCACACCGGCAGTGTGCTGACGCGCGCCGTGGGCTCGCGCGCTGTGCGGGCGGCGCAGTTCAGCAGCGGCACCGGGCGCGACACCACGCTGCCCTGCGATCTTGT
>JBILEG010000354.1:0-4101 GCA_044352225.1 Pseudomonadales bacterium
CGGTCTGCGGGCCGAGGCACCGCTCGCGCTGCCGGGTGAGGCTGCCACCTACGGCAGCCTGCAGGAGGCACGCGCCACCTTGGCGGGCAACCTGCTCGGCATCTCGGCCGAGCTGCAGGCCACCACCGGTTCCGAGTGGATCGGTGCGAACCGTCTGCAGGCCATGCTGCGCTGGGCACCGAAGGCAGGCGTGGAATTGCAACGCGCCTCGCTGCAGGGCGAACTGGGCCTGGTCGAGGCCACGGGCACGCTCGGTCTCGGTGCAGCACTGCCTTTGCAGCTCGCGCTGCAACTGCGTGACGCCTGCTTGCCGCGCTGGACGCAGACACCCGGTTGCCGCGTGGGCGGCTCGGTGCGCGCGGAGGGCACGCTCGCAGAAAACGCGACCATGCTCACCGCCGTGCTCGATCTGAAGGGCGAGGTGAAGGCGCGCCCCGCAGCACTGCGCGGGCGCGTGGCGATGGATGCCGCAGGCACACTGACGCTGGATGGCGTGGAGCTCGCCAGTGGTGCCAACCGCCTGCAACGCGCGGGCAGTGCAGGTGATCTGCTGGCGCTCGAAGGGCAGCTGCAACTCGCGTCCCTCGCAGAAACGCTGCCGGGGGCAAGCGGGCATGGAGAAGGCCGATTCCGGATCGGCGGCACTCGCGCGCGGCCCGAGATCGATGCGAGCCTGCAGTTGGCGCAACTCGCCGCGCAGGGCTATCGCGCGGGGGAGCTCGCGGCCACGCTGCGCTGGCGCGGTGAGGGCGATGCCTCCAACCGTCTGGCGCTGCAGGCATCGGCGCTGGGTGTTCCAGGGCTGGAAATCAACGCAGTCGATACCGTGCTCACGGGTTCGCGCGCGGCACATGCGCTCACGGCCAGCGGCCGCATCGAAGGGGTGGCGATAGCCCTGGCTTGTGCCGGTGCTGCCGCCGATGCGAACTGGTCAGCTAACTGCCAGCGCCTCGATCTCACCACGCGCCAGGGGCTGCCCGATTGGCAACTGGAGCAGTCACTGCGTCTCGCATGGAGCGGGGCGGCGAAGAGCCTCTCGGTGGAGCCCTTCTGTCTGCAGTCCAAAAGCACTGCTGCCTGCAGCACGCAGCGCGTGCGCATCGCGCCCGAGCGCGTCGAGGGCATTGCCTTGCGCGCCGAGGCCTTGCCGGTGGGTTTTCTGTCGGCGTGGCTGCCGCCCGATCTGGAGGCGAGCGGAACGCTGGCGCTGCGTCTGGACGCCTCGCGTCGCGGCACACAGCCGCTGCGCCTGGAGGCGAGCCTCTCGTCACAGGCCTTGCGACTCGAGCCGCTCGCCGCGGGTGAGGAGATTCCGTTCGAGTTCCGCGAGATCGCGGCCTCCTTGCGCACCGAGGGGCGCGGGCTGCGGCTGCGCGCCTCGGCGCTTTCCGGGGCCGAGGGCAGGATCGAGGCGGCACTGGATCTCGCAGGGCTCGAGGGAACTGCGGGCCTGTCAGGCAGCGTGTCGGTGGCGGGCATCGAGGTGGGCCCGGTGTTGCGCATCGTGCCCGGCAGTCTGGAGAGCGCAGGCCGCCTTGACGGGCGCATCACTGTTGGCGGCAGCGTGGCGAGCCCCGCGCTTTCGGGCGAGATCGGCGTCACCGGGGGGCGCTTCGCCCACGAGGGGTTGCCGCAGCCGATCGAGGACTTCAGCCTCGCGCTGCGGTTTGCGGGTGCTGACGCCGATTTCGACGGTGCGTTGCGCACGCGCGCCGGCACCGGGAACATCGACGGCAAATTCCGCTGGGCCGGCGAGGACTGGTCGGCACGCTTGCGACTGCACGCACAGGAATTGCTGCTCGAGCCGCGCCGTGGCACCCGCATCCACGTGGTGCCTGACATCACGGTCGAGCTCGATCCGGCGCTCGCCAGCATCAGCGGCGAGGTGCGGATTCCGAAGGCGGATATAGACCTCGAAGCCCTGCCGGAAACCGCTGTCAGCGTCTCGCGCGATACCGTGATGGTGGGGCAACAGAAGGCCGCGCCAGGTATCGACTACGCGCTATCGGTGAAGCTCTCGCTCGGCAAACAGGTGCATTTGCGCGGCTTCGGCGCGGACGCGCGGCTCGGGGGCGAGCTGCGGCTGCTGCGCAACCCGGACGCGCCGATCGAGGGCCGAGGAGAGGTGCGCATCCTCGAAGGGCGCTACACCGCCTATGGTCAGCGCCTCGAGGTGAGCGAGGGCAGCAGCCTCGTGTTCAACGGGCCGCTCACGCGCCCGGCGCTGCGCATCAACGCCGTGCGACACATCGAGGACGAGCCGGTAGAGGTGGGCGTGCAGGTGCGCGGCGATGCGAAGGCACCGGAGTTGAAGGTCTTCTCGCGCCCCACCATGCCCGAGAGCCGCGCCCTGCATTACCTGCTCACCGGGCGCGCGCCCACCTCGGGCACCGACAACGAACTCGCGGTGGGAAGCGCGATGATGCAGCTCGGCATTTCGGGTGCCGGCAAGGTCACCAGCAAGATCTTCGGCAAGCTCGGGATACAGGACTTCCAGGTCGATTCGCGCAAAGTGCAGGGCGGCACCGAGGTGCAGCTGAGCGGTTACCTCACGCCCGATCTCTACTTGCGTTATGGCGTCTCGACCTTCGAAAAAGTGAACACCTTCAGGCTGCGTTACCGGCTCACGCCGCGCTTCTTCGTCGAGGCTGTCTCCGGCGTCGAGAACGCGGTGGACTTCCTGTATTCTTTCAGCCGATGAAACCCCTCGAAATACGCCTCCCCGATGCCAGCGCCGATGTCACCGGCGCTGAACTGCTGCAATGGCACGCGAGCGCGGGCCAGGTCCTGGTCGAAGGCGATCTGCTCGCCACCGTCGATACCGGCGAAGCACTCCTCGAGATCTGCGCCCCCTGCGACGGGACGCTGGTGGTGCGCGGTGCGCTCGAGGGCGATTGGCTGGAGCCGGGGGCGTTGCTGGGCCTCTTCCAGCCGGCTGCGCCAGAGGCCTTTGCAGTGGCAGCACCCGAGCCGCTCGCGCCGCCGGCATCGCCGCGGCCCGCCAGAGCCGCGCCGTCGCTGGGTGAGCTCGCGCGCGAGCTGCGCCTCGAGCTCGAGTCCATCCACGGCATCGACAGCGCCGCTCCTGCCGCCTTTGCCGACCTCGAAGCAGATGCCCGTGGCCCGCAGGCCGTGATCATCGAGACCGCCATCAACGGCGCCACGCAGCCCGCGCGCAATCCGCATGTGCCGGTCGATACCGCCGGCATCGCGGCCGAGGCGCTGGTCTGCTTCGCCGCGGGCGCCTCCATCGTGCACACACACACGCCCTTGAGTGATTTCAGCCTGCCGCCCTTTGATGCGGCAGAGCGGTACCTGGAGAGCTACCGCGTGGTGCTGGCCGAGCGCCCCGATGCGCTGCTTTACCCCACGATCGGTGCGGGCGGCTCGATGGCCGAGCGCCTGCAGCACATCCGCATCCTTGCCGAGGCGCGCGCGATCCGCATCGGCCTGATGGATCCGGGCTCGATGATCCTGGGCTGGGCCGATCCGGACGGCATGCCCAGCAAGCACAGCTTCATGTACCTGAACACCTACGCCGACATGGAGGTGGCCATCGCGCAGGCCACCGACCTGCAACTGGGCCTCAGCCTCGCGATCTACGAGCCGGGGTTCCTGCGCAACGCGCTGGTGTACTGGCGGCTCGGCAAGCTGCCACCTGGTGCGATGCTGAAGTTCTATTTCGGGGGCGATGCGGGCTACATGGGCATCGGCACGGGCGTGAGCTTCGGTCTGCCGCCCACGGCGAAGGCGCTCGATGCCTATCTGGAGATGTTGGAAAGCGCGGGCTGCGATCTGCCGTGGTCGGTGGCGGTGATGGGCGGGGATCTCTTTGCGACGCCGGTGGCGAGGCTGGCGCTGGAGCGCGGGGGTCATCTGCACACGGGGCTCGAGGATCATCTGGGCGCGGATCACCCCACCAACGAGGAGCTCACCCGGCATGCCGTGGCGCTCTGTCATGAGGTGGGGCGACCGGTGGCGACGTGTGCGGAGGCGGCGCGGATTCTGCGGCTGCCCTAGTTCCCGGTTGCTGTCGCGGGCATGGGCCGCTCCTGCACCGGGGTTGCTGTCGCGGGCATGGCCCGCTCCTACGGGGGGTTG
>JBILEG010000355.1:0-4099 GCA_044352225.1 Pseudomonadales bacterium
CCGGCAATCTGGCGCGTAACGCCGAAGAGTTCTCCCAAGTTGCCTTCACGCTGGCGCAGCAAATCCTTGAATTCCGTGATACTCGCATCGTTTGCGGTCCACTCGGCATCAAGTGCCTTGGTCCGGTTGTCAGCGCGCTGGCGCCGCGCGGCCGCTTCCGCAAGAGATTTCTCCTGCTTCTGAAGCTCTACTCGCTGAGTAGCTTCGCGCTCTTTCCATATCTTCGCCTCCCGCTCACGCATGGCGGCCGACTGACGCTCCAATTCGCCCATGTTCACGGCAGCCTGCGTTGCAGCAAACGGCAGCAGGCTGAGGGCTACGAGAGCGGCTTTGATAAAGCGAGTGCAGTTCACGAGCGGGCCTCCTGCGCCGGGGGCACCGGAACAAACATCACGTCGGGCGCCACCTCTTTCTTGGCGACGCGAAGTGCCTGGGCCACCGTGTCACGGTAGTCGTTGTCAACGACCCAGGTTTTCTGGCTATGGTCCCAATAGCCAGCCTCTTGGCCATCCTCTGTGCGATACAGCAGGGCCACGCGACCGACCCTCACGAACTCAGCCTTGCGCCCGTCGCCAAGCTGCCCTGGATACGCCGCGACAGAGCGGCCATATTCAATCTCGATTTGATAAGCCTCTAAAAGACGGCGGTACTTCTCGGCCGAACCTAGACCGGCGTCAGACATCATGTCTTTGAGTCGCTGCATGCGGTCTTTGCGGCTGTCGGCGCTGTCCCCGATCGGATCAAGGAAGGGGATATCCTGAGCGACAAACTTCTCAAGATCACCATGCATCCGCGTGAGAAGCGGGGCCAGATTTGCTGCAGTGGCGTCGAGCGCAGCGGACTGCGACTCGACGTCAGCCAGACGCTGCTGCTGCGAAGCGATCTGCTTTGTGAGCGTGTCGTTGTAGCGCGCGAAACTCTCAGTGTCTGCATAGAGTTTCGCGTAGCGCTCCCCGACGTCCTGCGCGTGGCTAGCCACGCTCCCAACGCCCAGAAGCACCGCAACCGCGATGCCTGCAACCCTGCGCACAGGGCTATTGTGTGGTCTGTTCCGGCTCATGACTGGCTGTGATCCTCGAATCAACCCTTCTGCACCTTGATCAACTGCAGATAGCCATCGGCCATCTTTCTGTGCTTCTCGAAGCCACGCGCTCGATTGAACGCGTCGCCCGCGGGCCCGTAGTTCTTCTGGTTGAAGTGCGCGATCCCGAGAAGTAACTGCGCGTTACCTGTGTCCTTGAGGCCGCCTTTGCGGAGTCCGCTTTGCAGCGCCTTCGCGGCTTCGCCCCATTCGCTCCGCTGGATCTGGACTTCGCCGAGCCGCACAAACAGATCGCCGCTACCGGCCATTTCTGCGGCGCGATTCAACGGCGAAATCGCCTTGCCGAAGTCGCGTGCACTGATCCAGCAGTTGGCCTGCTTCTCATACAATTTGGCGTCTGCCTTGAGCAGTTTCTTACCCAGGGCCTCGTCAATGGTGGTGCCACACCGATAGGGCAATTCGTTGAACAGTTGCAGGTCTGCCAGTCGCCGAATATCCGAATCGTCCGTGACTATCCCGGCGTTATAAGCGATCTGCAGGGTGCTGAGCGATTTGATGTAGTCCTCCATCTGGCCATAGACCGAGGAAAGCTGCTGCCAGTACGTCTTTTTGTCCGGCGTCATGGTGATGAGCTTTTTCAATAAAGGGACGGCCTCTGCGTATCGATCCTGCTGAAGGTACAGCGCAAGCACGAGTTGAACCCAGCCCTCTTGTGGCTTGTCCGTCAAATCCACCGCCTTTTGGGCCGGTGGCAGCGCTCGCTTGAAGTCTTCCTGTTGATAGTAGGCGACGGCGAGCAGGTAATACGCGGCTCCGTTAGGGCTCTGCGCGGTCCGGAACCATTCCTCGAGTGCCGCAGCCCCTTCCCGCCACTTTTCTTCGGCAAGGAACATCTGCGCCATCTGGTAGCGCGTGTCGGATATTTCCTTGTCGTTCAAACCACCAGCGGCGATAGCGGCCTGTAAGTGCCCGCGTGCTTTACCGTAGTTATCCTGAGAACTCTCGATGGTCGCGAGGATCTGCTCCGTGCGGCTGCGCTCGTACGGACTCAGTGTGTCCATCTTGAGTCGCGAGATAGCAGATTTTGCTCCGCCATAGTTTTCGTTGTTGAGCGCCTCTATGGCCTCGGTCAGAATCTTGCCGGTTGCGGCGTCGATCCCTGTCGGTGGAGGAGCGTCGTCTTTCTTTTTTTGCCCGTACGCCTGGCCCGCCAGTGACAGCGCAAGCACGCTGGCTACAAAGACGCGAAGAATGAACTGCGTGATCGCCATGCCTCAGTTCTCCAGGTCGAAGCGGATGATCGTACGAACGCCTCGGCGCTCCACCGGTTGTCCGTTCTCGACCTTCGGGTTGTAACGCCACCGGCCGATTGCCTTGAGAGCTGCGTCGTTGAAGATGGTTGCAGGTTTCGCGTCAACCACCTTGGCGTCCTTGACGGAACCCGTGCCGGTAATCGTGAACTCTACGAGCACCCAACCCTCAATCCCGCGATTCACAGCGCGGGCGGGATAGTCGGGCGGCACCCGCACCAGCGGTATCGTGTCCCGGTCGGAACCCGCCGAAATGTTCAGCCCGCTCATCGCGCCGCGTGCATCGACGCTTGGCGTAAGCGTAGCGACATTGCTTTCGACGCCGCTCGTCTGGAACTGCATCTTTGGCACTTCCGGCGCAGGCGGTGGGCGCTCACGCTCGACCTTTTCCTCGCGCTTGCTCGCTACATCGGTGTCTTTGCGCATCCGGGTGAACTCGATCCGGGTCGCTTCTCTCATGGCTTCGCCGCCGCTCGGGCGGCTGACCAGGCTGGACATCAGCCAGAACATCAGCAGCGTGAGAACGGTGCCGAACAGCAGGGATAATGGCAGTCTTGTTAACAAGGCTATGACTCCTGCAGTTCCGGGATCAGCCGCCGGCAGCCGTATCGGCTGCTATGGCGACGTCTTTGATGCCACCGGCACGCACTTCGTCCATCACTTTTGCGACGACGCCCGCGCGTGAAGCTCGATCGGCAATGATCACGACGCTGTCGTCCGGGCGTTCAATATGGAGGCGCTCGATGACATTTCGCACTTCGCGCAGATCGATGGACTGGCGATCGAGCCAGATATCACCGTTCTCGCGGATCGCGATGAGAAGATTTCCTTTAGGGCGCTCCTCAGCGGTGCTCGCGTTTGGCTTGAACACCTCTATGCCCGGCTCCTTTATGAACGACGTCGTTATGATGAAAAAGATGAGCAGGTTGATCGTGAAGTCGAGCATCGGCGCGAGGTCGATGCCATGATCTTCTTGTTCTGCGGAATGTTGTTTGGCCATCGTGTCGCTCCGTTCACTCGGTGGTGGTGAACGTGATGTTGTAGATGCCGCCGAGATGCACCTGCTCGACGATGGATATCAGGGTTCCCGTAGGCGACTCAGAACCCGCAAGCACCAGCACGCCGGCATCCGGGTTTACCGCGCTCATGCGCTCGACGTTGGCGCGAACCGCACGGACATCGACGGCTCGGTTGTCCATGTATATTTCACCCGTGTCGAGAACCTGGATCTGGATACTCTTTGAATCCGAGTCGTTCGGCTGATCGAAACCGGTGGGCCGGTTCACCACTACCGCTGTCGCCTTGACGAACACCGCGGTGATGATGAAAAAGATCAGTAGGTTGATGACGAAGTCGAGCATCGGCGCGAGATCGATGCCGTGGGACGACTCCCCGTGGTCCTGTACGCGACGTTTGAAACGCATGGCTAGAGCGACAACCTGTCTGCTAAGAGTTCGGTTTCATGGGCCGCGCGCGTCCGGAGCGCATGCACCGGGTAAAGACCCGTGATGCTCACTGCCAGTCCGGTCATCGTGCAGATCATGGCTTCGGATACACCACTGGCCATCGATCGGGCGTCTGCATTGCCACGAAGTGCCATGGAGTCGAATACCTCGAGCATCCCCGATACGGTTCCGACGAGGCCGAGTAGCGGCGACATGGGCACCAACACCTGCAGAACAGGGAAGCCAACGCTCATGTTCTGATTGATGCGAGAGATCATGGCCTGACGGATCTGCCGCGCACA
>JBILEG010000356.1:0-4078 GCA_044352225.1 Pseudomonadales bacterium
TCGCTGGTGTAGGCGTGGATGCTGGTCATGCTCGCGTATTCCACGCCGAAGGCCCGATCCACCGCATCGACGAGCAGGGCGAAGGCATTGGTAGTGGGCGAACCTGCCGAGACGACGCGATCGGTGGGCCTGGCGCCCGCATCGTTGATGCCGGGCACGAGGAGCCGGTCGGGTGGCTCCTCGCACAAGGTGGCGTAGAGCAGGCGCCCCGCTCCGGCCGCCAGTTGACGCTCGGCGTGCGCACGCGCCCGGAACCGCCCGGTCGCATCGATGACGCAATCGACACCGAAGGCGTCCCACGGCACATCACCCGGGCCTGCCAGCTGCAGCATGCGCGCCGAGAAACCCGGCCCGCGCAGGTGGTTGCCTTCCAGCCGGCAACTGAAATCCTCGCCCGTGGTCTCGAGGAGGTAACGCAGCACTTCGGGTTTGCCGATATCCGCGACAGCAACGATTTCAAGATCCGGGCGTGCAGCCGCCAGCCGGAAGATCTGGCGGCCGATCTGGCCGAGGCCCATCAGGCCGATGCGACAACTGCGGGCGGACAGGGTCATGCGGTTCGCCTCTTTCACTCGATCGGAATGGTACGGCCCGAGGGCTTGCCGTTCTTGGGCATCACGAGTTCGAGGACGCCGTCACGGAAGCTGGCTTTCACTTTGTCCGCGGCAACGTCCGCGGGCAGCGCAACCGTGCGCTCGAAGCTGCCACGGCTGATCTCGCGGCGATGATAGTCGCCCTCGTCGGCACGTGTCTCGCGGCGGGTTTCGCCCCGGATCGAGAGCACACCGTCCTGCAGCGTGACCTTCAGGTCTTCCTTGCTCACGCCGGGCACCTCCGCACGCAGCACGAGCTCCTTGCCTCGATCGACAAGATCCACACGCGGAGCCTGCGCGGGCCAGTGCCCGGCCGGGCCGGCGAGCGCGGGGAAGCCCATCCGCGCCAGCAGTCCCTCGGACAATCGGTCGAAGAAAGACTCCATTTCAGCGAGGGGCGAGGCCGCATGCGCGGTCACGGCGTGCGCTCCCGCGGGGGTGGGCTGACGGTCTGTGGTAGCGGGCTTTGTGGTCTTGGTGTCCATGTTCATCTCTCCAATGCCGAGGGGGCCAGTGACAGTGGAATGGCGGACACCTCTGGCCCCGCAGGGGGTCGGCCATGATCGAGAAGCTGTCGCAGCAGTGCGCGCATCGAGGCCGCGACCGCAGCATCGCGGTCGTCCATCTCGAGAGCGACGCCGTTCTGTTCGCAGCGCCGTACGTGTGCGCGCAAGCGACGCGTGGCGCCTTCGCCACCGCCGTTCAGGGGAAACTCGAGTTCCAGGTGCTGGTTGGGCCGCAGTTCGGCGTAGCTCGTGCGGACGAAGACGCCGCTGCGGCTCGCATCGCGCATGCGGCCGGTCGCCACGGGCACGCCGCAGCGGTAGATCAGCGCGGGGATGTCCGCCTCCATGCGTAGGTGGTATCGGTGTTCCATGCCGTCATCCTCCCGAATGCTCCTGCGAGTGCAGTCTCGGCAGGGACGCACGGAGGGACGATGATGCACGTCAAGAACGGCCGCTTTCCCTCATAGGGGCGAACACCTAATCAGCCGCGCAGACGGCCATGGCGACGCAGCATCTCGCGCATGCGTTGCGCAAGCGCGGCATCCAGCGCATCGGCATCGCGCAGCTGCCAGCACCAGTTCCCCGTGGCGACACCGGGAACGTTCATGCGCGACTCGCTGCCGAGCGCGAGCACGTCCTGCAGCGGCACGATCGCCAACCGTGCGACGGACGCAAAGGCCGCGCGCACCAGCGTCCACGGCATGTCGCCGTCCTGCTGCCCGAAGTAGGCGAGAACGTTCTCACGCGCGGCGCGGTCGAGCCCGCGGAACCAGCCGAGCGTGGTGTCGTTGTCGTGTGTGCCGCTGTAGGCCACCGCGAGCGGCACGTGGTTGTGCGGAAGGTAGGGATTGGACGGGTTGCCATCGAAGGCGAACTGCAGCACCAACATGCCGGGCAGCCCGTGCGCGAGGCGCAGCGCATCCACCGCGGGCGTGATGGTGCCCAGATCTTCGGCCACGAGGCTGTCCTGCCCCGCCGCCTCGACCAGGGCTGCGAGCAGTGCGTGCCCGGGCGCTGGCGCCCAGTGCCCCTCTGCCGCGGTCAGCGCCGTGCGGGGCACCTCCCAGCAGGCCTCGAAGCCGCGGAAGTGGTCGATGCGCAGCACCGCGAAACGCCCGCGCTGCAGCGCGATACGGCGCCGCCACCAGGCGAAACCATCGGCCTCCATGGCAGCCCAGTCGTAATGCGGATTGCCCCAGCGCTGGCCATCGGCGCTGAAATAGTCCGGAGGCACACCGGTCTCCACCGGGAGTTCGCCGTCCTCCGCAATGCGGAAAAGGTGGCGCGAGGCCCACACGTCGGCGCTGTCGCGGGCCACGAAAATCGGCACATCGCCGAAGAATTCGACACCGAGTCCGCGTGCATAGGACTGCAATTCCTGCCATTGCAACTCGAACACGTATTGCCCGAAGCAGAGCGCGTCCACCCGCGCCGCATGCAGTGCACGCGCGCCGGCGAGCGCATCCGTTTCACGGTCACGCAGCGGTTGGGGCCAGCGGTACCAGGGCTCGTCACCGTGCGCTTCGCGCAGCGCGACGAACAGCGCGTAGTCCTCGAGCCAGTGCGCATGACGGCTGCGAAACGCAGGGAAGCCATGGTGAAGCGCATGATCGGGGTTGCCCGCGAAACGCGCTGCGGCAAGAGCGATCGCGGCGTCGCGCCCGGCCGGGGTCGCACGCACATGCTCCAGGTCTGCGGCCTCCAGCAGGCCGCTGTCGTGCAGCCAATCGAGACTGATCAGCGCCGGGTTGCCCGCGAAGGCAGAGAGCGCGTCGTAGGGCGAGAGATCGCGGTGCGGCGGCACTACGGGCAGCATCTGCCAGAGACCGAAGCCCGCGCGGGAGAGGAATTCAACGAAGCGGTAGGCAGCGTGCCCGATGTCTCCCCGGCCGTAGGGCGAGGGCAGCGAGGTGGGGTGGAGCAGGATCCCGGCGCAGCGCGCCCGCCCCTCAGCCATGGGGCCCCAGCATGTCCCGGGTCACGAGCACGATGCCACGCGGGGACACGTGGAAGCGGCGCGCGTCCTCAGCGTGGTCATAGCCGATCACGGTACCGGGCGGAATCACGCAGCGCTTGTCGATCACGGCGCGCCGTATGCGGCAGTGGCGCCCGACCTTGACCAGCGGGAACACCACGCTGTCCTCCACCCGCGCGAAGGAATGCACGCGCACGTTCGAGAACAGCAACGAACGTCGGATCGAGGCACCCGAGACGATGCAACCGCCCGAGACCATCGAGTCGACGGCCATGCCGCGACGCCCCTCCTCGTCATGCACGAACTTCGCGGGCGCAACCTGCTCCTGCCAGGTCCAGATGGGCCACTCGGCATCGTACAGATCGAGATCCGGGGACTTGCCGATCAGTTCCATGTTGGCCTCCCAGAAGGAGTCCACGGTACCCACGTCGCGCCAGTAACCCTGCCCGCCGTTGTGCGGATCGTGGAAGGGGTAGGCCTGCACTTTCAGGCGGCGGATCAGCGCGGGAATGATGTCGCGACCGAAGTCATGCGCCGATGCGGGGTTGGCGTGATCGCGGCCGAGTTCCTCGAAAAGCACGCGCGTGCTGAAAACGTAGATACCCATCGAAGCAAGCGCACGATCGGGCTTTCCAGGGACAGGCCGCGGGTGCTCGGGTTTTTCCTCGAACTCGGTGATGCGGTAGTTCTCGTCCACCTCCATCACGCCGAAGGCACTCGCCTCTTCCAGCGGGACCTCGATGCACCCCACCGTCACATCGGCGTCGTTCTCGACGTGCGCCGCGAGCATGGTGCCGTAATCCATCTTGTAGACATGGTCACCGGCGAGGATCAGCACCCACTGCGGGTCGTGATGGCGGATGATGTCGAAATTCTGCAGCACGGCGTTGGCTGTGCCCTCGTACCAGGAGGTCTCGATGCGCTGTTGTGCCGGCAGCAGCTCGACGAACTCGCCGAGCTCCGCGCGCAGGAAGCTCCAGCCGTGCTGTATGTGCCTGAGCAGC
>JBILEG010000357.1:0-4074 GCA_044352225.1 Pseudomonadales bacterium
GCCGGAATTGCCCGGGTTGATGGCCACATCGGTCTGGATGAAAGGCACATAGTTGTCGCCCGTCTCCGTGGGCAGGCTGCGGCCGCGCGCGCTCACGATGCCCGCGGTGACGGAGTAATCGAGGCCGAAGGGGGAGCCGATCGCGAGCACCCACTCGCCCACCGCGAGCGCCTCGGAATCGCCGAGCGTCACGGTCTGCAGGCCGGTCGCGTCGATCTTGAGCAGCGCGATGTCGCTGCGCTTGTCGGTGCCTATCACTTTGGCTTCGAATTCGCGGCGGTCGATGAGGCGCACGATCACCTCGTCGGCGCCGTCGACCACGTGGTGGTTGGTGAGGATGTAACCATCGGGCGAGGTGACGAAGCCCGAGCCCGAGGCCTGGCGCTCGCGCGGCTGGCGCTGCCCGCGCTGTTCGTAGAGGTGCCGGAAGATATCGGGCAGCTGCTCCAGATAGCGGGGATCGATGTCCTGCGGCATCCCGCCTTGCGCCTGCGACCGCTGCGTGCTCAGGATCTTGACCACCGCGCCGGAATTCTTGCGCACGATCTCCCGGAAATCCGGAAGATCGCCCGCACGCAGCGGCACTGCCACGAGGAACACCAGCGATACGATGGCGACAAGACTGCGGAAGACGTGCTTCATGGGGACTCCGTAATGCAGGGGACGGAAGGGGTCAGGGAGCGGCGAAGCTCACGGCGTTGGCGACCAGCCGGGCGGTCTCGGGCGGAATCTCGCCCACAACGGTGACGAGACCTGCCTGTGGGCGTGGCGTCACATAGGCGATGGTGGCGCCCTGCACGGCCTGTCCGGGGCGGGATACGGCGCCATCGGAGTGCCGCTCGACGAACACACTGAAGACCGCGAGACCGTCGGTGAACATGCGCGTCTCGACGGGGCGCCCCGCGGCGTCGGCGCGGCGCTCACGCGCACTCTCGGCGAAGCCGACGGGCAACCAGGAAACGCTCCAGTCGAAGGCCCCGGGATCCGCAGCGCCGGTTTTGGCGTGCGTGGCATCGACCCGCGCTCCGGCCTCTGGCGTGAACACCGCCTCGGCAGGAATGCTGCCCCCTACTTCCAGTTCCACAAACTGGAAACGCTCCAGCACCCGGCCGGCACCGTCGGTGGTCTCGGATTTGAGGAGCAGGGCACTGTCGTTGTCGAGGACGAGGGTCATGCCGTAACGGTAAGGATCGCGCGGGCTGATACGCAGCCGGCGACCATCCCGGCTCGCGATGCGCTCGTCACCGTCGAGCTCGAATGCGTAGTACTGGCCGAGGGCGGGGTTGCCCGCCAGCGCCAGCGCGTCGGGGCCCTCGCCGAGCAGGCGATGCCCCGCGTGGCGGCAATCGAGGGGATGCTCCATGCGCAGGAACTCGCGGGAGGCGCCGTCCAGACCCTGGAGTCGCTCGTGTTGGACACCGTCGACGACGACGTGGACGATGCGGGCAGATCGCAGGCTCTGGCCCTGCTCATACGTGAAGATGCCGCGGTAATTGGCTTCGCGGACATTGCGTGCCATGAGCTCAAGCAGGGGCAGCGCCGGTTCCGCGGCAGCGGCTGCGCCGGCAAACGCTGCAGAGAGGAGCAGCGCGGCGCGGGGAAGAGCGGGCATGGGATCAGGGCTGCTCGCGGGCATCGACCCGCACGAAGGGGATCATGCCTTGCGGGGTGTTCAGCGAGGCGTTCTGCGCGTGATCGAGCATGAACATCTGCAAGCGGAGTTCGGCGGCGCGGTCCGCGTTGCCATCCGCCGCGGGGAGCGATGCGCCAAGGCCGACCGGGATGGCGCCGCTGCGCCCGGAGAGGGCGGCGACAGAGGGAGCACCAAGATTGCCCATGGACATTCCTGTAGAGGCCAGGCTGTGGCCGGGTGCGGCAGCCTCGGGGCCCGAGGCACTGCGTACACCGAGGACCGTGACCAGACAGACCGACGCGGCTACCGCGGCGCCGCCGGCCCAGCCGCGCCAACGCGGGACCGCGACAGCAGGCAGGGGCTCGGCGTCCAGCGCAGCGAGGATCGACGCGGTCAAGCCGGGAGGGCAGAGCTCCGGGGCCTCGCGGCGCAGCACGGTGCGCACCGTGTAGTGGCGTGACACCAAGGCACGGACCTCGGGTTCGCCGAGAACCTCCAGCAGGCGGCGGGTCTCGAATTCACTGGCCTCGCCATCCACGAGGGCAGACACCATCTCACGCTGGGGTTCGGTTGTTGTGGCCAAGGATGGCTCGCCTCCGCTGTGTTGACCCTTCATCGGATACCTCGTCTTCGAATTAGTTCCCTGGCAACAGCGGGAGGATGTCTGCGTCCACCGCCTCTCGGGCCCGGAAGATCCGGGAACGGACCGTACCGACCGGACACTGCATCAGATCGGCAATCTCCTCGTAGCTCAGCCCGTCGAACTCCCGCAGGCTCAGCGCCGTGCGCAGGTCCTCGGGCAGCTTGCGGAAGGCCTCGTCGATAACCTTGCGCAGTTGCTCGGTCATCAGCTGGCTTTCCGGGCCGTCGATGTCACGCAAGGCCCACGCGCCCTCGAAATGCTCGGCGTCCTCAACATCGACATCGGAGCCGGGCGGGCGACGCGAGCGGGAGACGAGGTAGTTCTTGGCCGTGTTGATCGCGATGCGGTAGAGCCAGGTGTAGAAAGCGCTCTCGCCGCGGAAGGTTGGCAAGGCCCGGTAGGCCTTGATGAAGGCCTCCTGCACCACGTCCTGTACCTCGTCGGGGTCGCGCACGAAACGCGAGCAGAGGGAATAGATGCGGTGCCGGTACTTCAGGACCAGCAAGTCGAAGGCACGCTTGTCGCCTTTCTGGACGCGGACAACGAGCTGCGCGTCGTCGTCTTCGGGGGGTAGCGTCACGGAGCGGCGCCGGGCTGGCGTGCGGCAGGACGCGCGGGCGGGTGCAGCATGCGGGGCCAAGGCTCCACGGGTGATCGGGACGACCGAACTATACGGCCTCGACCTGGCTGCGAAAAGGCTGCAATCCGGCCGCAAAAACCGTGGGCCCGGGAGCCGCGGACCCCTGTGCTATATTCCGCGCCCCACTGCCGGAGCAGGCGATGCCGAAGCGATATTCCCACGACGTTCTGGTCATCGGCAGCGGCGCGGCCGGCCTCAGTGTGGCGCTGCAGGTAGCGGGTCAGGGGCGCGTCGCCGTGATCTGCAAAGGCAAACTCGACGAAGGGTCCACGGCCTGGGCGCAGGGCGGCATCGCCGCCGTGCTCGACGACACCGACAGCATCGACGCACACGTCGAGGACACTCTCAAGGCAGGCGCCGGACTCTGCCACGAGGACGTCGTGCGTTTCACCGTGAGCCACAGCCGCGAGAGCATCCAGTGGCTGGTGGATCTTGGCGTGGGCTTCACCAAACTCGTCACGGCCGATGGCAACGAGGACTTCCACCTGACCATGGAAGGCGGCCACAGCCATCGCCGCATCATCCACGCGGCCGATGCGACCGGACGCGCGGTTTCGGACACGCTGATCGAACAGTCGAAGCGTCATCCGGACATCGAGGTCTTCGAACGCCACATCGCCGTCAACCTGATCACGCGCGAGGGTCGCTGCCGCGGGGCCTATGTGCTGGATATCGAGCAGGGCTCGGTGGATCTCTTCGCGGCACGCTTCGTGGTGCTGGCTACGGGAGGTGCGAGCAAGGCCTATCTCTACACCACCAACCCCGACACCGCGACGGGCGATGGCATCGCCATGGCCTGGCGCGCCGGATGCCGCGTGGCCAATCTCGAGTTCAACCAGTTCCACCCCACCTGCCTCTATCACCCGCGCGCCAAGAGCTTTCTCGTCTCCGAGGCCGTGCGCGGTGAGGGGGGCGTCCTGCGGCTCCCGAACGGCGAGCGCTTCATGGACCGCTTCCACCCGCAGGCAGAACTCGCGCCGCGGGACATCGTCGCCCGCGCCATCGACCACGAGATGAAGCGGCTCGGCATCGACTGCGTCTATCTCGACATCTCGCACAAGGGCGAGGACTTCGTGCGGGAGCACTTCCCCACCATCCACGCCCGCTGCCTGGAACTCGGTTTCGATATGGCACGCGAGCCGCTGCCCGTGGTGCCGG
>JBILEG010000359.1:0-4065 GCA_044352225.1 Pseudomonadales bacterium
ATGCGCTCATCGGTGCAAACGGAAAGCGCTCGCCCACGCCTGGCCCGCAATCGCTCTTGATGCTCCACCCCAGCGCGGTCACGAAGCTCTGGCGCGTATTGCCAATCGGCGTGTTCACGGCTTCGCAGTAGGCATTCAGCTCGTCGCGCAGGCGGGTGAGTTCGGCGATGTCGTCTTCGGCTCGCTCGGCCACGGGTTTGCCTTGGTGCAGGGTGCGGCTCAGCTCGTCGAGCAGCTGTTTTTTGCTCGTCTTGTGGCTGTGGAGCTCCAGCACGGCGTCCCCCAACCCACATTCGTCGAGGCGGCGCTTGACCACATCGAGCGCGGCCATCTTCTCGGCTACGAAGAGCACCTTTTTGCCGGCACCGATGCTCTCGGCAATGATGTTGGTGATCGTCTGCGACTTGCCCGTGCCGGGCGGCCCTTGCAACACGAGGTTGCGGCCGCGCATCACATCGAGGATGGCGAGCACCTGGCTGCTGTCGGCATCGCGCACCTGCCGCACATCGGCCGGCTGCAGCATCTGGTCGATGTGGGCCTCGGACGTGAACGGGCTCTCGGGCTCGCTGAATTCACCATCGACCAGCGAGGCAAGAATGGGCGGGACATCAAGCCCTGCCCAGGCTTTCGGGTCGAGGTCTGCATACATCAGGAACTTGCCAAACGAGAAGAAACCCAGCGTCACTTCGTCAGGCTCGACTTTCCAGCGGGCTGTGCCCTCTACAGCGCGGGCGACCTGCGCAAACCATGCGCTGGGGTCGAACTCTTCCTGCTCGCCCATCAGGGGAAGCTTCAGGTTGAATTCGGTGCGCAGTTTCTCGAGCAGCGAGAGGTTGTCCCCGATATCGCCCTGCGTCCACCGCACGCTGAAGCGCTCACTCGCACTGGCACGCTCGAGTTCCACGGGGATGAGCAGCAGCGGCGCACGACGCTCCTGCGAAGACGCGCCGGCTTCGTACCAGTGCAGGAAGCCGAGCGCCAGGAACAGGATGTTGACGCCCTGCTCCTCGATGTAACCCCGCGCGTCGTTGTGTATCGACAGCAGACGCGTGTGCAGTGCCTCGGATCCGAGCGCGGTCTGAAGGTGGTTGTCGGTGTGGCGCTGCGCAGGCGTATCGCCGCCGTCCTCGGGTTGGGCGAGCAGGGTGTTCCAGTCGAGTTCCTCGACGCGTGCGGCAGCATCACCCGTGGCCTTCACGGCAGTGCTAGCGGTTTCTTCCGCGAGGGGATCGAAGACCATCGCCCGCCCCTCCTTCACGAGGGTGCCGTAGATCTCCTGCGCGCGCTCGTCGACGACACGCACCTGCCTGGCGCGCGTACCGTGGTTGACCAGCGCGTTGCGCAGGCCAAGATCGAGAAGATCGCGGCGGGCGACATCGAGGCGGGGGAGGATGGTGTCGGGCATTTTTCTGGGATTCACACCTGTTGAACGAGGCCTGTGGGATAGGGCACGGCCTCCCGAACGCGCGCGTGCGGGGTTTCCGTCAAGACAATCCGAATTGTGATTCTTGTGATTGCGTTGCTGCAGATTAACCCGATCCGATGGCGGCGCCCACCCGATGCAGGCCCGATGCAGGCGCTCGTCTCGGACCGGTGATCAATGCAGCGTGGTCGCCCTCTCCGCACCCTCCCCCAACCGCGCCCCATCCCGCAGCCGCTTCACCCTTTTCCCCGTCGCCCGGTACGCCGTGACGATGGTGCCGCCCTTTTCCACCACGGCCACGCCGGCCAGATGATCGAGGCGCTGTAGCGTGCGTTTGATCTCCTTGCGCGCGAGTTCGAGGGCGCGATCGCTCAGCACCCAGCCGTCGTCGACCTGCTCGCCGTAACGCTGGACCAGCTCCACATCCTTGCGCGTCAGGCCGCGCTGCCGCTGGCGTGCCTCGGCGTGCACGCTCAGCTGGAACTCGAGACGTTCTTCGATGGCTTTGTTCGGGGTTTTCACGGGCGATGACCTCGTTTCGGGGTGGCGTTGGCGCAAGTGTCCCCGCGGGAACGGGCCCGGCACCAGAGGTGGCCATTTGCACATGTCGCGTTTTCGCGCAGACTCGCCGCGCCCTAACGGAAGGACTCCCGATGAGCACCACGCCATGGCCCTATGACTGGGACCTCCTCGCCCGCTACCGCCTGATCGAGACCGTCGCGCTGTGGGAAGGGCGCCTCACCACCAACCACCTCTGCCATGCCTTCGGCATCGGCCGGCAGCAGGCGTCCAAGCACATCAATACCTACATCGAGCATGTAGGGCCGGGGAATCTCGAGTACGACACGAGGCAGAAGGGCTACAGGCCCACCCGGGATTTCCGGCCGCAGGTCACGGCGGGAGTGGCAGACGAGTACCTGCACCTGCTGAACCGTGACCGCGACCTTGCGCTGCGCTTCGAGAGCCTGGGGCTGCAGAGCGCCAATACCGAGGTGCTTGCGGCGCCAGTGCGCAACCTCACGCCTGCGATCCTGCGACCACTGCTGCAGGCCGCGCGCGAGGGCCTGCGCGTGGAGTGCGAGTACGTGTCACTCAGCAACCCCGAACCCGAGACCCGCGTGATCGCGCCGCATACCCTGGTGTTCACCGGCATCCGGTGGCACGTGCGCTCCTATTGCGAGAAGAACCGTGACTACCGGGACTTCGTGCTGAGCCGCTTCCGCGGGGAGGCAGACCTGCTCGGCGAGTCGCCGAACCCTGCGGCAGCAGATCTCAAGTGGAACACGCGCGTGCCGCTCGTCATCGTGCCGGATACGCGGCTTAGCGCCGCACAGGCGGCTGTCGTGGAGCAGGACTACGGCATGGAGAACGGCGCCCTGCGCGTGGAGACCCGCGGCCCGCTCGTGCAGTACCTGCTGCAACTGCTGCGCATCGATACCAAGATCCTGGATGGCAACCCCTCGGCGCAGCAGATCGTGGTGCAGAACCGGGAGGAGGTGCGGCCGTGGGTGTTTGATTAAGCACGGGCCGCTACCACAAAACGTCTTGACGTCATGACATCAAAACGGAAAGATTGCGCCCGGAGGTACCGGCCATGTCTGAACCCGTACGCGCAACCATCTACCTCGACCCGACATTGCACAGGGCACTGCGCCTCAAGGCCGCAGACCTGCACTGCTCCATGTCGGATGTGGTCAACAGGGCCCTGCGGGAATCCCTCATCGAGGACGCGGAAGACCTGGAGCTAGCCGAATCCCGGATCGCAGAACCGGAGATCAGCTACGAAGCCCTGCTGAAGGACCTGCGCAAGCATGGAAAGCTATAGGCTTTCGTTCAAACGCTCGGTCACCAAGGACTTTCGCAGCATCCCGCAAGAGGACGTCAGGCGGATCCTCTCGCGCATCGATGCTCTGGCGCTCGAGCCGCGACCACAGGGCTGTCAGAAACTGACGGGGCAGGAGCGATACCGCGTGAGGGTCGGTCGTTACAGGATCGTCTACGAGATCCGGGACGATCTGTTGCTGGTGATCGTGGTTGCGGTAGCTCATCGGAAGGGCGTTTAGCGATAACGTCCCGAATGGCCGCGCCAGCGTCACAGACACCGCGCCGCGCAGCGCTTGTATCAAGACTTTTAAAGGACTAAATTCGGACTTGTTGTATCGGGAAGCCCCTCCATGCGCTATTCCACACGGATAAAGCCGATCACCTACCTCAAGGCGAATGCTGCCGATGTTCTGAAGGAACTGTCGGAAGTCCGGGAGCCGCTCGTGATCACGCAAAACGGTGAGGCCAAGGCCGTGATTCAGGATGTCCGCTCGTGGGAGGAAACCCAGGAGACGCTCGCCCTGCTCAAGATTCTGGCCCTTGGGAACGCCCAGGTCGAAGCAGGAGAGGTGAAACCCGCCAGAGAGGTCATTGCCCGCCTCAGGGCAAAGCCGGCGCCTGAGGGGTGAGGGCCCGCACGTTCGAGGTGCTGCTCACCGCCAACGCCGAGCAGGACATCGAAAGCATTCACGACTTCATCTGTCGATCTGACGGCAAGATTCAGGCTGAGCGCGTGTTGAAGCGTCTTCTCGATGTCGTCGAGAGCCTGTCGTCGTTTCCCGAACGCGGCGCTCACCCCAAAGAACTTCTCACGGTCG
>JBILEG010000358.1:0-4065 GCA_044352225.1 Pseudomonadales bacterium
CATGCCTCTGGAAGAGGCCGCGCGCGGCTGCGGCGGGGTGAGCTTCCGCATGTCGATGGACATCATCGAAGAGGCCTGCAAGCTGCGCGCGGCGCGGCTCATGTGGACGCAGCTCCTCGAGCGCCGCTACGGCATCACCAACCCGAAGGTGGCGAACCTGCGCATCCACTGCGTCACGGCAGGCTCGATGATGACCTGGCAGCAACCGCTGAACAACATCGTGCGCGGCACGTTGATGGCGCTGGCCGGTGTGCTGGGCGGGGTGCAATCGCTGGGTGTCTCGGGCTACGACGAAGCGCTGTCCATTCCCTCGGAGCACGCGCACCAGATGTCGGTGCGCATCCAGCAGATCCTGCAGAACGAAACCAACCTCGCCTCCGTCACGGATCCGCTGGGCGGTTCCTATTACGTCGAGACGCTCACCGCGCAACTCGTGGAGCGCGCCTGGCAGTTCTTCGAGGAGATCGAGCAGCAGGGCGGCTTCCTCGCCACGCTCGATTCCGGCTGGCTTCACGCCCGTGCCGCCGAGAACCAGCACGCCGAGTTCATGGCGCAGGACAGCGGCGAGCGCGTGATCGTCGGCGTCACGGATCACCGCGAAGACATCTCTCCCTACGCTGTAGATGGCTTCATGGGCGTGGATGATGCCTTTGACGTTGCGATTGCCCGCCTCGAGGAAGTACGCCGCACCCGCGGCGAGCGTCGCGCGGGCGATGCGCTGCGCGAACTCGAGCGTGTGTGCCGCGGCAGCGACAACATCATGCCCGCCATGATGGAAGCGCTGGACGCCGACGTCACGCTGGGCGAGGTCGGGGACGTCTGGCGTGGCGTCTTCGGCGACTGGAACACTCCCATTCAGACCTGAGCAGATCCATGACAGCAGCACCCAAGCGGATCCTGATGGCCAAGACCGGCCTCGACGGCCACTGGCGCGGCCCCACGATCGTGGCGCGCGCGCTGCGTGATGCCGGCTTCGAGGTGATCATGGTGGGCATGGTCACCGCAGACGAAGTGGTGCGTGCCGCCATCGACGAAGACGTGGACCTCGTGGGGCTCAACATCGGAGGCCACGTGGATGTGGCGGAGCGCGCCATTGCCGCGATCCGCGAGGCGAGGCCCGAGGTGCCGATCTTCTGCGGTGGCGTGGTACCGCCCTGGGCCAAGAAACGCCTCGAGGAAAAAGGTGTAGAGGTCTATCCGCCCGGATCGCAGCTCCCCGAGATCGTCGACGCCGCCCGCCGCCTCACGGGCTGGGCGGGCACCTCATAGCCGCTCGCGGCGCCGGCCCGTGAATTCCCTGCAGGAACTCTTCGATCGCGGCCGCAGCGGTGAGCGCGGCGCGCTTGCACGTTTGCTGAGCGTGGCGGAAGCGGGCGGCGCGGGTGCGGCCGGGCTCGACGGGCTGTGTGCTGCTGCAGCCACGTCACGCTCGCGCAGCGTCGGCATCACCGGTGCTCCGGGTGCGGGCAAATCCACGCTCACGGCCGCCCTTCTGGCGATGGCGCGCAAGCACGATCAGCGTGCAGCTGTGCTTGCCATCGATCCCTCCTCTCCGCTCACGGGCGGCGCGATCCTGGGCGACCGCGTGCGCATGCATCAGGCTGCGGTGGACGAGGGCGTGTTCATCCGCTCCATGGCCTCGCGCGGGGATCAGGGCGGGCTTGCGCAGGCCGCATCCCTCGGCGTGCGTGTGCTCGAGGCCTGCGGCTGGCCGTGGATCCTGCTCGAAACTGTGGGGATCGGGCAGGTGGAGGTCGAGATCTCCGGCCGCGCGGATCTGGTGGTTGTGGTGCTGAACCCCGGTTGGGGCGACGAGATACAGGCCAACAAGGCCGGGCTGATGGAAGTGGCCGACATCTTCGTGATCAACAAGGCCGATCGCGAGGGCGTAGCCCAGACACGCCGCGATATCGAAGGCGCCATCGCGGCGCGCCCGGGCGGCCACCAGATCCCCGTGATCGAGACCATCGCCACGCGCGGCGAGGGTGTCGATCAGTTGTGGGATGCCATCGGCGCGCGACATGCAGTGCTCGAGGCTTGCGGCGAACTGCAGACGCGTCGCTCGGCGCGTATCGCCGCCGAACTGGAATCCGCTGCGATGTCCGCCTTGCGTGGCAGGCTGGCGGCTGCACTCGCGGGAGAGCAGGGCACAAGTCTGCGCGCGCGCATCGCCGCCGGCGGCTGCGGCGTCCATGAGGGCGTTGCGCAACTGCTTCAGACCATCGTCCGCGACTGAGGAGGACTGCCGGTGGACCGTTTCGATATTGGCGCTGTTCGTGTGCATCGCATCGAGGAGTGGCGCGGCAATTTCGCACCGCCCGAGCACCTTCTGGCGGGCTGCACACCGGAGGCCTTCGCGCCCTATGCCGAGCGCTTCTCGCCGGGCTATTACGATCTGCAGGAGCGAAAGCTATTCGCCTTCCTGCAGAGCTGGGTGCTGGAGGTGGACGGGCTTCGCATCCTCTTCGATACCGGTGCCGGCAACGACAAGGAGCGGCCGGGCATTCCGGTGTTCGGCAATCTCTCCACTGATTTCTTGGGAAATCTGCGCCGTGCGGGCTTCGCGCCCGAGGACATCGATGTCGTCGTCTGCTCGCATCTGCATATCGATCACGTGGGCTGGAACACGGTGCTGCGCGAAGGGCGCTGGGAGCCGACCTTCCCGAACGCCCGTTACCTGTTGCCCGCGGTGGACGAGGAGTTCTGGAACCCGGCCAATGCCGCGCAGTTTCCGGAGCAGGTGGGGCGAGCGGTGAATAGTGGCGTGTACGAGGACAGCGTGGCGCCGGTGATCGCCGCCGGCATGGCGGAACTGGTGCAGCCGGGCCACCGTGTGGCAGAGGGCATCACGCTGGAGGCCGCGCCGGGTCACACGCCCGGTCAGATGGTGATGCACGTGTCATCCCGCGGTGAACACGCGCTTTTCGTCGGCGATGTGTTGCACCACCCGGTGCAGGTCCATCACCCGGAATGGAACAGCGTCTTCTGTGAGAACCCGGAGCAATCGCGCGCCACACGCCGCGCCGTGCTGGCCAAAGCCGCGGATGTGGACGCGCTGCTGGTGCCCGCGCATTTCGGCGGGCAGCATGTGTGCCGCGTGCGCCGCCAGGGTGATGGCTTCGTTCCCGAATTCCCCGTCTGAGAGAAACCCCCTCATGGATATCAGCCGTTTCGAAACCCTGCTCGTGGAGCGCCGCGGCGCGGTCGATTGGGTGACGCTGAACCGCCCGGGCAAACTGAACGCGCTGAACAGTGTGCTGGTGCGGGAACTCGGCGAGTACTTCGGCGGGTTGTACCGCGAGTACGAGGTGCGCGTGGTGGTGCTGCGCGCGGCGGGGCGTGCCTTCTGTGCGGGCCTCGATCTGGAAGAGTACGCGGGGATGGAGGGCGAGCCCTCGATGCAGGCCGCGCTCGACATACAGACGCGCATCCGCGACATCATGAAAGCCATGCGCCGCTGTCCGCAGCCGGTGATCAGCCTGGTGCAGGGTGCGGCCTGCGGGGGCGGTTTCTCGCTTGCCTTGTCATCCGACATCCGCATCGCCGGCCAGAGCGCGCGCATGAACGCCGCCTACATCAAGGTGGGTCTCACGGGCTGCGACATGGGCTCGAGTTATTTCCTGCCGCGGCTGGTGGGAACGTCGGTGGCCTCCGAACTGTTGCTCACCGGGCGCTTCATAGATGCCGAACGGGCGCTGCGGGTGAACCTCGTGTCTGCCGTGGTGCCGGATGCAGAACTCGAAGCGGCCGCACAGCCCTACGTGGACGATATGCTCGCCACCACGCCGTTGGGGCTGCGGCTGACCAAGGACGCGATCAACTTCGCCGTCGATGCGCCCTCGATGGACGCGGCGATGGCGATGGAGGATCGCCAGCAGATCCTGTGCTCGCAGACTGCTGATCATCGCGAGACGATCGCTGCACGCGTTGAGAAAAGGCCACCTGCCTATCGCGATCGTTGACGGGTTCCTTCCACACCTCGGTCGCGGGCATGGCCCGCTCCTACAGTGGAGCGCGGCCATGGCCATCCGGTTCGCAGCAGCAGCGGGCCATGCCCGCGACCAG
>JBILEG010000360.1:0-4063 GCA_044352225.1 Pseudomonadales bacterium
CCGGCGAAGCGCCGCGAAATCGATGCCGCTTACCCGGCGATGCGCCCTGCTGGCGACCACGACGATACGCGCCGGTGCAGATGCGTGCAGCCGAGGCAGCAGGAGTTCGGTGAGAAGAAAATGCCCCAGGTGGTTCACGCCGAACATCCTCTCGAAACCCGATGTCGTCAGTCCGCGTGCCCCGGCGATGCCCGCGTTGTTGACCAGCAGGTGGAGCGGGATATCGCGCGCAAGGAAAGCCTCGGCGCAGGCGCGCACGGAGTGGAAGTCTTCGAGATCGAGCGCCAGCCACTCGGCGCACGCCCCGGGCACCTCGGCCCGGATTTCCGCCAGCACGGGAAGCGCGCGTTCGCGCGAACGGCAGGCGAGGAACACCCCGAACCCTGCGCGGGCCAGAGCGATCGCGGCGAGCCGCCCGATTCCCGTGTTCGCGCCGGTCACCAGCGCAATCCTGCCGTGTTCTGCCGCCATGTACGCCGCCCTCCCGATGATCCGCTCCGTCGCGCAACGCCAGTGCGCCTCGGGACGCTTCCTTACAAGTCCATGCAGTTCGCGTAATAGGTGACGGTGCCGGGCCAGTCGCTGAACACACCCTTTACACCGATGTCCCTTCCCAGCACGTCCAGCACCTCCATCGTGGCACCCGCGTGTGACAGTGCGTGCAGTTGCGCCGCGACGGCGTGGGGTGTGTCGGCGGGCAAGCGCACGGGGCGCTCGAGTGACCATGTGATCAGCTCCAGCCCCGCTGCCCGTGCATCGCGTGCTGTGCGCGATGCGACCGGTCGCCCGCCCTCCACGGAAACCAGCGCCCAGATGGGTGGTGCCCAGATCCGCACGCCTTTTGACGCTAGTTCGCGCAGTTCGGCGGCAGACGGGAGTTCAGCTCTTGTTTTCGCGTCATCCAGATACACGGCTTGCCGACCGAAGTCCGCCTCCGCCGACTTCCAGAACAGCACGTCGTCGAGGCTGAAGGACTGCGGCCATACGTCGCCGGGTGTGATCCCGGCGGCGCGGTACTCGGCGATCATGGATCGGGCGAAGTCCCTCTGGCTGAAGTCCCCGAAGGGCATCGCCACGACGGGGCGTTTGAGTTCGGGGATCATGTCCACGCCGAGCTGGCGCAGGAGCGCAATGCTCTCTGCGTGCGAGAGCAAGGTCCCGCCGGTGCCGGGAAAGCTTGCGGGGTCCTCCGTACGCAGGTACTCCTGCACCGAGCGCGCCGCGGGGTCGACCCGGTCCATTCTTGCGCTCAGGGTCTTGAACTCTGCGAGGGTGATGTCGCTGGTGCGGCATTCGGCGTCGGCGGGGCTCAGCAGATCTCCGGCCGCGTCAAAGCGTGCCGGTGTGAAGGGGCGTGCACAGCGCGCCGCGAGTGAAGGCTGGAGCAGGATGTCCGTGGTCCGGTGCAGATCGTTCTGTGCATGTCGGCACACGAGTTGCCGATCCCTCGTGAAGGTGACGTCGCACTCGATGATCCCCGCGCCCATGCGCGCGGCGGCAACGTAGGATTCGCGCGTATGCTCGGGGTAGAGCATCGGCGCGCCGCGGTGGGCGATGGAAAAAGCGGTTGTCCGGAATGCCGATTCCCGGCACGAGCGCGCTCCCAGCCGTTCTCGCAGAGCACCCGGCCGCATGGCCTCCACCAGTGTGTAGGGCCGTGGGCCTACCTGCACATTCATCATTTCCGGGTCGGCTGCACAGGCATGTGCGACCCAGAGCAGACAGCAGGCGAGCAGCGTTGCGAGCGGATGCATCCTGATTACCCCTACTCCCGTGGCGGGGAGCTGACTGTGATGCAGCGATGATGCCCGGGGCAATGTTGCAAGTTGAGTGCGCTAGCCCCTCGTCGATCCCCTCAGTCGAACAACTCCGCCTGCCGCGCGTCACCCATACCGCCGCGCTTGCGGCGCGTCTTTCCCGTCTGCGGCAAGCCGCTCTTGCGCGAACCGTGTTTCTGCTGGATGGCAGAGGCCTCGCTTCTCGCGGTGTCGGTCTTGCGCAGGCCGTACAGCCTTTCTTTTGCGCGTTTCACTGCCTCTCGCTCGTCGATGATGGGTCTCGGGTAAGCGCTTGTGCCGTATTCCGGCACCCACTGGCGCACGAAGGCGCCTGTCGGGTCGTGGTCTGCGGCCTGTTTGGCCGGCGAATAGATGCGCAGCGTGTTGATCCCCGTGGTGCCGGACTGCATCTGCATCTGGCTCCAGTGGATGCCCGGCTCGAAATCGAGGAACTGACGTGCCAGATGGATGCCCGGTTCGCGCCAGTGCAGCCAGAGGTGGTAAGCCGCGAAGCTCACCAGCATCGCGCGCATGCGGAAGTTGAGCCAGCCGGTGGCGTTCAGGCTGCGCATGCAGGCGTCGACCATCGGGAAGCCGGTCATGCCCGCGCGCCAGGCCTCGAAACGCTCCTGATCGAAGGCCTCTTCCCGCAGTCCGTCACAGGCGCGAGAGAAGTTCCGGAACTCGATCGCAGGCTCGTCTTCGAGTTTCTGCATGAAGTGGCAGTGCCAGTGCAAGCGCGCAGCGAAGCCTTCCAGATGCCACGCCACACGTCGCTCCTGCAGATCCCCTGAGCCGCGCAGTGCAGCGATGCGCGCGCGTGTCTGCTGATAAATGCAGCGCATCGAGAGCGTGCCGAAGGCGAGGTGCGCCGAGAGGCGTGAGCAGCCGTTCCATGCTGTCAGGGGGCTCGAGATGCTCGACCGGTAGCTGCGTCCGCGCGTGTCGAGGAAGCTCTCGAGAACGGCTTTGCCTGCTGTTTCCCCGGCTGAAGGGAGCGGGCGTGCAGACCCGAGCCCCAGTTCGTGCAGCGTGGGCAGGTGCCCTTCCCGGAGGCCCTGAGCGCCCCGCAGCAACCGGGGCGCCGCGATAACCGGCTGGCGCATGCGCTGCTCCCAGCGCGCGGCCCACCCGTTGCGGCCCTCGAGCCTGCGGATCACGCCGGTCTGCGGGAACTCCTCCCATGCCACGCCCGCCTCGCGGCACCAGCGCCCTACGCGCAGGTCGCGCGCGTAGGTCCAGCCGTTGCCCGTTTCCTCATGGCTCAGAAGGCGCCGGAACGGAAAGTCTTTCTGCAGCTGTGTGAACACATCGGGCAGCTGGCCACGGCGCAGCAGCAGCGGCACACCCATCTCGCGAAGCGACGCCCGCAGTTCCTGCAGGCACTGCAGTGCGAAGGCCAGGTGCTGCGGATCGCACTCGGGGCTGGCGAGCCACTCGTCCTCGATGACGAAGAGCGCGGCCACGCTGCCCGAACCGAGCGCGGCCGCGAGCGGCGCGTGATCGCGCACACGCAGATCGCGTTTGAACCAGACGAGGGCGGGGGAGTCCATGGCGCAACTACGGTCGACAGGCCTGTCCGGTTTCGCCCTCGTCGTTCGTCACGCTGGCTTCCGGGATGACTGCACGCTGACTGGTGCGGCGGCCTGGCGCGAGCTCTCAGAGCCGGGTGCCCTGGCGCAGTCCGAAGATGCGTCCGATGTCTTCCAACGCGGGTGCGAAAGCCGCGTCCCACGACGCGGGGTAGCTCATTTGGCAATAGACACCAGGCTCATCGAGCGCCGCGACCACCGCACGCGCCAGCGCCTCGGCAACGCTCTTGTAATCGAGCTCGCAGGGCTGCAGATAGCGGCTCTGCGCGCGTATGAACTCCGCCGGGCGGTTCACATGGACGTTGGTGACGGTGTGGAGCCCGAACTGCGCCATCTCGTAGGGGACGATGCCTGGATGTGCGCCTAGGCAGAGCGCGAGGCCGGCCTTCGCGCTCGACAACAGCCCGGCGTAGTCCTCTTGCGGTAACGCGGCGTGGACGTGCATCTCGGTGGTGGCATCCAGCCATATCGTTGTCGGGCGCAGCGCTCCGATTCCCGTAAAGCTGAACTGCCGCGCCTGTGGGCAGATCTGCAGCAGGTGCCTGATCGCAAGAATCACCACCTGACAGCAATTGCGCGCCGCGTGCCCCTCGGGGCGCAGATAGGCCAGCAAGGTGTTCTTGCGCGGGACGGGCGGCGCCTCCGAGCGTGTCAGCACGTGCGAGAAAACCGAGCGCGTGTTGTTCCCGCCCA
>JBILEG010000361.1:0-4058 GCA_044352225.1 Pseudomonadales bacterium
CCGAAGACAGCGGCGGGATTGGCGGTGAGCGCCGCCAGCGCGGCCTCCGCGGGCAGCCCGTTGGCCACCGCGATGCCCGCGCTCTGGCGCACCCGGTGAGCCGAGTGCGTTCCGGCGTACAAGTCAGCGATCACTATCAGGACGCCCGCGCGGTGCAGGCGCGCAGCGTTCTCCAGCGTGGCGTGCGTCTGGTCGAAGGTATCGGGCAGGTTTACGCGCGGGTCGAGTATGACGGGCACGGCGTCCGCCGCCAGCAAGTCTGCGACCTGCCAGGCCTCCGCGCCGCCAACGATCAGCGCCCGGGTACCAAAGCGCCTGGCGAAGCGCAGCACGTAGCGGATGTCGGCGGCCCGGTCGGCGTTGAACGCGGTGCGTCCGCCCGCGAGATACCGGGCCAGCACTTCGCGCCCCGTGGGCGTCAGCAGGCGGAAATCGCCGTCGCGCATCGGGCCTGAGGGCTTCGCCTCGCGCGCGGCCTGCTCCAGCAGCATGAACTGCGCGGCCCGGCTGTTCCCCGCGATGGGCGCGGTGTCGGCGCCCAGGTCGACGAACAGCGTGTTGCTGCCCTCGAGGAAGGCCTCCACCCGCCCGTCCAGCCGTGCCACCGCGCCCTGTCCCGCGAGGATCGCACCCGTGGCCATGGCGCTCGGCGCGATCATCGCCCAGCTGAGCCCCTCGATGCGATTGACGCCGATCACCGCGGAGTCGGGATCGAAGGCCGGCCTGACGTCGAACTCCGGGCGGAGTTCCGCGCTGCCCGGCCCGGCTGCTGCAACCAGGTGGGGCGCGTTGTCGATGGTGCTCGTTTCCTGCGACACCTCCTCGATGCCTAGCGTCGTGATGCCGCCGAACAATCCGGGCGTGAGGGGGCGCCCGTTCGCCTCGATGACTTCGGCGCCTGCTGCCGCGAGCGCGCTGCCGACCTCGACGATGCGCCCCTCGCGCACGCGCACGTCAGACTGCTCCAGCACGCCGCGGGCGCCCAGCGTGTGCACGGTGGCACCGCGGACGAGCAACTCCCCCGCGCCGGCCGGCGCGGCGATCAGCGCCAGCACCATCCATGCGCCGGCGATACCAATGCGCGGGCCGTTCATGGCGCAACCCCCCGCTGCTGGCCGAGCATGAAATCGGAGGCGGGCTCCCGGCGGGCGCCGTGCTCGAAGACCAGCGCGCCGTCGATGTAGACTCGGTCGGCCCGGGCATAGACGCTGAAGGGGTTGCCGTTCCACAGCACTACGTCGGCGAGGCGCCCGGGTTCGAGCGTGCCCACGCGCTCCGCGATGCCGAGCGAGCGCGCCGCGTTCGCGGTCAGCCAGCGAATGGCGCGCTCGGGCGGAATCTCCAGCCCGGCACGCTGGCCGCGGCTCATGGCCTTGGCTGCCTCCTGGTTCAGGCGCTGGATGCCCTCGGAGGAATCCGAGTGCACGATGGCGCAGCCATTGACGGGGTGATCGACGAAGGCGATGTTTTCCCATATGCCGTCGTAGGCTTCCATCTTGAAGCCCCACCAGTCGGCCCACAGCGCGCCGCAGACGCCTTCCTCCGCCAGCCGGGCGGCGATCTTGTAGGCTTCCACGCCATGGTGGAACGCCGCGATGCGGAAACCGAACTCGCGCGCGAGATCCAGCATCAGCGCCATCTCGTCGGCGCGGTAGCAGTGCACGTGGACCTGGATCTCGCCGGCCATGGCACCGACCAGGGTCTCGAGGCGCAGATCACGCTTCGGCGGCACCGGGCGCTCGCTATCGAGGGTCTTCTTGCCCTTGCCCTTGTCGAATTCGGCCAGCTGCTGCTCGTACTTCTGCCACTGGTTGCGGTAATCCACGGCGTCGGCGAACGCCTGCCGGTAGCCCGCCGCATTGCCCATGCGCGTGGAGGGCGTGCGGCCCAGCGCCCCGTACACGCCCTTGGGATTCTCGCCGCAGGCCATCTTCAGCCCGTGGGGCGCACCGGGAAACTTCATTTCCTGGTAGGTGGTGCCGTGTACGTTGCGCAGCGTGACGCCGCGGCCGCCGATCAGGTTGGCCGAGCCCGGCAGCACCTGCAGCGTGGTGACGCCACCGGCGAGCGCTGCCTCGAAACCGGGGTCCTGCGGCCATACCCCGTGCTCGGCCCACACTCCCGCGGTCACCGGGTCGGTCGCCTCGTTGCCGTCCTGGTGGGCAAGCAGGCCGGGGCTGGCGTAGACGCCGAGGTGGGAGTGCACGTCGATCAGGCCCGGCGTGACCCAGCCCCCCGCGGCATCCACCACGACGAGCCCGGAGTCCTCGGCTGCAAGGTCGCGGCCGACCGCCACGATGCGGCCCTCGCGCATCAGCACGTCGGCGCCGTCGAGGCGCTGCCCGGTACCGTCCAGCACCACCGCGTCGCGGATCAGCGTGGGCACGGAAGGGCGCGCCGCATAGGTAGACGCAAAAGGGTCCTGGGCCGCCATCGTCGCGCCGGCCCAGAACGCCAGCACGCCAAGAAACAAGGGTGTTTTCACTCGATGCCTCCTGGGTAAGCGGTGAGTGTAGCAAGGCTCGGGGCGGGCGAGCAGATCGGTGCGGCGGAAGAGGATTGCATGGCTTGTGTGTCGCTCATCTCGTCCCTCACCCGCGGCGCGCTCCAGGCGCGGACGTTTGCGATGCCGGAGTGACTCGCTGAGGCGTATCACCAGCAGGTGGGCTTGTAGTCCTTGAAGAACTGGCCCCAGGCATGCCTGCCCGTGGCGAGACCGGCAAAGATCGGGTCAACGATGCGGGCGGCGCCGTCTACCACGTCGAGCGGCGGCGCGAAGAGATGCATGTCTATCCTGTGTTGCGCGAGATGGGCCGGGTCCTCGTCGGTGATCCACCCGGTATGGACGGAATTCATGTGGATGGTCGCTCCCGGCATCCTGCCTCCCGCAACACTCGTACATCCCTGTGCGTCGTAGCGGCGCAGCAGCGCGGGCAGCGACTTGCCCTGCTCGGCCAGATACGTGACAAACGCCGGGTAGTGCTGCTCCACCAGGCGGTAGAGTTGCGTCGACTTAGCAGAAAGGTGCGAAGACTGAGCATCAAATCGGATTACAGGCAGCACGAGAGACCGAGAGACCGAGAGACCGGGGTCAGGCTCCTCATTTTTCATGATTCCACCTGCCTTGTTCGCGTGTTGCCGATGAGCGCCCCGGTCATCCTAGGCCGCGGGCACGGCGCCTTTCTGCAGCAGCTCCGCAGCCCGCTGCAGCATGCCGGCCGCGCGATCGAAGGCGGCAACGATCTCCGCCTCGTGCACCGGTACGGCCGCCCAGTCACCGCGGTCGATCGCCTCCCACACGCGCGGCAGGTATTCGCTGCGATAGGAGGGCTGCGGCGCCACCAGCAGGTGCTTGACGAAGGGGCGACCCTGGAGGCCCGCCGGCTCGGTGAGAGTGCGCTCGACCTGCAGCAGCAGGTCGTTCACCGCGCGCAGGTCAGCGGGGAGCGCTTTCGCGCCGTCCGCCTGGGCCTCGAATTCCGCGGCCGCCTGCTCCCAGCGCGTTGCCGCCGCGCGCGCCGCCTCCAGCCTCAGTCCGCGTGCAGCGGGCGCGTGTGCCTCGGCGGCTTCGATATAGCCCACGGCCGCGCGCGCGTAGTCCGAGTAGCGCATCGGCAACAGCGGCGCGTCAGCGAGTCGCCACGCCATCACGCCCCACAGCTTCGCCAGTGCCGTGCCGTAGCGAAAGCCGGGGTCAACGATGCGCTCCTGCCGGAAGTAGTTGTCGTACTGCGAGTGATAGACACCGTAGGGACCGTCGAAGTACATGTCGATGCAGGATATCCCGAGATGCTCCTGGAAAGCCGTGTAGTCGGTGGCACCGACGATCGTCACCACCTCGGGCACATCGTCCTTGAAGCGCGCGGCCCAGGCATCGTGCAGCGGCCGGCCGCTATCCGGATCCTCGACCGTGCGCGAGACCTCGCGCACGAAACGCGCCAGTGCCGGCGTGGAGCCGGCCACGAAGTCGCGGCCCTGGACCGCCGAGTCGACGTTGATATAGGTAATCGCTCCACTGCGCAGCTTTTCGGCGTTGTCCTTGACCCACTGCGTCGAAC
>JBILEG010000363.1:0-4054 GCA_044352225.1 Pseudomonadales bacterium
CCCGGCTTGCTTGAACACGGCTGCTCTCATGCGTGTGCCTCCTGTTCGGCGGATGTGCGTTGTCTGACCCAGTCGCGTGCGTCTGCGGATGCGACCCAGTGAATCGCATTGTGTACCAGTTGCCGGTAGTGCGGATCTGCGAGCGCTGTGGCGTCGTCGCCGCCTTGCAGGTAGACGATGGGGCTCGCGCGATGATGCTTGGCCCAGCCCACGAGCGCGCTGCCTTCCGGATGCGACCAGCCCTCGCGGGTGCCGGGGTTGCCGGTGATGGCACGAAAGGCCGAATGGAAGTTCGTGTCGATGAAGGCGTGGTGGCTCCGCAGGAGCGGCGTGACGGTGTCTTCGAACACCGGGCAGAGGTAGAGCTCGTCGCGCACCGTGAAGTACTGCGGCAGGCCCGCCGTCACCGGGTGCTTGGCCACCACCTCCACCGTGTGCTCCACGTGGTGGCGGTAACCGGAGTCGGGCCAGTCACGGCCACGCAAGCGCGCAGGGCGGTAGTGGAAACGCCCGCCGACGATCTCGGCGTACTCCTCCCACGCCGGCCAAGCGGCGAGCGCGTGGTGCAGGAAGACGAGCCCTTGACCTGCATCCATCAACGCCTGCAGCGCACGCACATACTCCACGGTGGGGGGCACTGCGCGCCCCGGCTCCGAGCCGCTGAAATCGACGCCGGGCATGTCGTAGAACACGATGGCATCGAAGCGCCTGATGCAGGCACCACTCGCGATCAGCAGCGATGCGGCGGGCTGCTCGACCAGCGACCAGCGGTAGCCCTCCAGTGCATCGAACACGCTCGCCAGCGCATCGCGCTCGTAGGGATGCCCGCGGGCGATGACCAGCAGTTCGCGCGTGGCAGCGTGGTTGATGAGGCCCATGCGGAGGTGCTCTCCCGGGCAGGGGTGCGGCTTGCCCGAGCCCGCATTGTCTGCGACCCTAACGCCCGAAAGAAAGCAGGCCGAACGGTTTGTTTCAGTCGGCCGCCGTGGCCCTTCCCGGGCGCCACGCGATCATCAGGGGATCTGTGGTGGACCTGTCCTTCAGCGAAGAGCAAGTGCTGCTGCGCGACACCGCGTCGCGCGTCGCGCGCGATCACGGTGGCGTGGAGCGGCGCCGGCAGTTGCGCGGGCAGGAGCCGGGTTTCAGGCGCGATACCTGGGCCGAATTTGCCGCGCTGGGCTGGCTTGCGCTGCCCTTCCCGGAGTCCGAGGGCGGGCTCGGTGGCAGCGCCGTCGATCTGGCCATCCTCACCGAGCAGATGGGACGTGAGCTCGTCTGCAGCCCCTACCTCGATACGGTCGTCAGTTGCGGCACTGTGCTGCTGCAAAGCACTCCCACGCAGCGCGAGCGCCATCTCCCGCCGATCATCGCGGGCGACACGCAGTGGTCGCTGGCCTGTGCCGAGTCCGACGGCAGCTTCGTGCTCGCGGACGTCACGACGGTGGCGAGCCCCGAAGGCGAGGGTTGGCTGCTCGACGGAAGCAAATTCGCCGCGCCGAATGCGCATGCGGCTGACGCGATCATCGTGAGTGCGCGCACTGCCGGCGAGCGCCGCGACGCCGATGGCATCAGCCTGTTCATCGTGCCGGCGTCGGCGCCTGGCGTGGAACGGCGCACCGTGACGCTGATCGATGGCTCGCGTGGGGCGCACATCACGCTGCGCAGCGTGCGTCTCGATGCAGATGCCGTGATCGGACCGCTGCATGGCGGCGTGCCGGTGCTGGAAGCGGCGGTGGACCGTGCCATCGTGGCCATGGGCGCCGAGGCGCTGGGCGCGATGGAAGCCCTGCTCGAACAGACCGTGGCTTACAGCAAGACGCGCGTGCAGTTCGGCAAGCCGATCGGCAGTTTCCAGGCGCTGCAGCACCGCATGGCAGACATGTACATGCAGTGCCAGGCGCTGCGCTCGCTGTTGCTGCACGCAGCCATTGCCTGTGACGCGGGCGGCCCCGCTGCGGCGCGCGCCGCGGCCGGGCTCAAGCTGAAGCTCTGCGAGGCCGGGCGCTTCGTCTCGCAGCAGGCCGTGCAGATCCACGGCGGCATCGGCATGACCGATGAGCTCGCCGTGAGCCACTACTTCCGCAGGCTGATGTTGCTGAACACGCTCTTCGGCGATGCCGAGCACCACCTGAAGCGTTACGTCTCGCTGGGCTGAGCTCAGCGCGTCTTGCGCGTGCCGGCGCTCTTGCGGGTGGTGTGGCGCTGGATGGCGGTGCCCGTCACGCCTTCGTGGAAGATCTCGTCCAGCCGATCACCCAGGTAGCCGATCATCCGCTCGATGCGCTTTTCTTTCTGGCCAGTGATCTGCGAGACGGCCATGCCTTCCATCACGAATTTGGTGATGTCCATCGCGAACTCGAAGAGCTCGCCCTTTGCGGCCCACTCGGGGAAGAGCGCCACGTTCGCGCTGCGCACGGCCTCGTCGAAACGCACCACGGTGGTCTCGAGGATGCGTTGCAGTTCCGGGTCCGAGCGGCCCGCCACGCAGAGCTCGTGGTAGGCGATGAAGAGATCGCTGCTCAGGTAGTTCCAGTAGCCCTGCAGGCCCCGGCGGTTGCGCTCGGCAACGGCAAGATCGTGCGTGATGGCGTCGATGCTCGTGGCGTAGAGCGCCACCAGTTTTCGGTGCAGGTGTTCCACCGCGGCCTGCACCAGTTCGGCCTTGGAGGCGAAGTGGTGGAGCATGGCACCGCGCGATACACCCGCGACCTCCGCGATCCGCGCGGTGGTTGTGGCGGCGTAGCCGATCTCGACGAAGCAACTCACGGCGGCGTCCAGGATGCCATCGCGGGTCATGGCGCTTTTCTGTGCTTGCCAGCCGCTGTCGTCGCGCACGCGCTTGCGTGTGCCGCGGGCCGGAGCGGGCTGTGCTGCAGCGTTGGCCGTGCGCGCGGGAGCCTCGGTTTTGGCCGGGGTTTTTACCGGTGTGCGGCTCATCGACCGGCCAGCCTGGCGACCACGGGCGCGAACTGCCGGGCGATGTCGTTTTCCCCGTCTTCCAGCACCGTCACGTAGTTGATGCCGTAGAGCTCGCGCCGGCGCAGGAGCTCCTCGCAGATGTAGTCGACGCTGCCCACGAGATTGTGCGGACCGGCGAGCAGTTCCTCGGCAGAGATGCCCAGCTGCCCGGCGATGGCGCCGGCGGTGGCCGCCTGTTGGTCCGTCACCACGGTGAGGTAAGCGCCGATCTCGATCTCCAGCGCATCGAAACGCGCGCCGGCGGCCTCGCGGATCCAGCCGATTTTCTTCTGCGTCTGCTCGGCAAGCCCCGAGACCACGCCATCCATACCCAGGGTGCCGCTACGGTTGTTGAAGTTGAGGCTCACGATGTCGGCCTCGCGCGCGGCGATCGAGAGAATGCCCTTGCTGCCACCACCGATCATGATCGGCGGGCAGCGCTCGACCTCGGGCAGCGCGGCGAAACCCGACCAGTTCACCCACTCGCCTTCGGCGTGCACGGGCCCGCCGCGCATGAAGCTCTTCACGCCCTGCACCACCTCGGCGAAACGGCGCAGACGCACGGCGATCGGGTCGAAGGGCAGGCCGATCGCGGCGTATTCCGACTGTATCCACCCCGCGCCAAGTCCGAGTTCCAGCCGCCCGCCCGAGAGCCACTGCAGCGTCGCCGCTTCTTTGGCCAGCATCACGGGATGGCGGTAATCCATGCAGAACACGCGGCAACCCACCTTGAGGTGGCTCGTCATTTCGAGCGCGCTCGCGATGGCCGGCATCGCGGCCAGCATCTGCGGCGGATGCGCGGCGGCCTCCATCGCAGGGCCGGGCCCGAGGATATGGTCGGCCAGGTGGAAGGCGGAATAACCGAGATCCTCGGTGCGGCGGATGAGTTCGCGCCAGGCGGTGGGCGAGGGGCTGTTGAAGGCCTGTACCGCGAAACGGAAGGGTTGGGTGCTCATGGCGTCTCCGGGCGCGCGCTGAGATACACGGGGATGGCGCTCTGGCGCGTCATGCCGGTGTAGCGCTGGCGGTGCAGGCTGTTGTCGATAAGGCGATTCGTGTTGGTGCCTACGCTGCGCACATCCATCACGGTGTCATC
>JBILEG010000364.1:0-4053 GCA_044352225.1 Pseudomonadales bacterium
GGGCCCGGGCGGTCAGAACTGCCGACATGCTGCTCGATTACGTGCAGCGACTCACCGAGTACACGCGGACGTCGCCGGAATTCGTGCATGGCCTCTCGCCCCGCGGCGCACTTGCGCTTGTGGCGGCGGCGCGCACATGGGCGTACATGGAGGGGCGTGATCATGTCGTGCCCGAGGACGTGCAAGCCGTGCTGCCTGCGGTGGCGGCGCACCGTTTGCGCGGCTCCGGGGACCACGCCGGTGACGGGCGCGCGCTCGCCGAACGCCTGCTCACGCAGGTCGACGTTTTCGGATGAGCGCAGGCCTGCGCGCCGGCCTGCGCAGGCGCGTGGAGGCGCGTTGGGAGCGCTGGCTTGATCAGCGCTCGCCTCCTGCGCGCGACATCCTCTTGCAGCAGCGCAACGTCTACATCATGCCCTCCGCGCAGGGCTATGCCTTCCTGCTTCTGCTGCTGGCCCTGCTGATCGCCGGGATCAACTACGAGAACAATCTCGTATTCGCCTTCACCTTTCTGCTTGGCGGCCTGTTCGTGGTCGCGGTACTGCATACCTACGCAAACCTTGCAGGACTGCGGGTCTCCGGACTCAGCCCGGCGCCCGTATTTGCCGGAGAGAGCGCGGCATTCGGCCTGCGGCTCCGGGATGCGGGATCACGCCCGCACGATTCCATCGAGGCCTGCTGGCGCACGGCCGAGCCCGTCGAGGCACGCATCGCTCCCGGTGGCGAGGCGACGATTGCCCTGTTCCTTCCCGCGGTGCAGCGTGGCTGGTTCCGTCCCGGCCGAATTCGGTTGCGCAGTTATTACCCGCTCGGCCTTCTTCGGGCGTGGTCCTGGGTGGACGTGGATCTCGCGTGCCTGGTCTATCCCCGGCCGGCGCCCGTTGGCGTCCTCCCCGCGGAGTCGGGGCGCGGTGACGAGGGCGTGCCCGTGCAGGATCCGGGTGCCGATGATTTCAGCGGATTCCGGCGATACGTGCCCGGCGATGCGCTGCGTCATGTCGCGTGGCGAAGCCTTGCCAAGGGCCAACCCTTGCAGACGCGCGAGTACCTCGCGCTCGCAGATCGCTCGGTATGGCTGTCATGGGAGCAGACGGCCGGTGCAGGTGGCGTTGAAGAGCGATTGTCCCTCCTGTGCCGCTGGGTGCTGGATCTGCACCGCTCGCAGTCGACCTACGGGCTCTCGTTGCCCGGGTGTCGCATCGATCCGGGCAGTGGCGAGGCACATCGTGATCGATCCCTCGGCGCGCTGGCGCTTTTCGGGTACGCCGCGTGATCGCACAACTCCCGCGCCGAAGTCTCCTCTGGATCATGGGGGCGCTGATCGTGGTCTGCGCACCGCACGTGCCTCACCTGCCCGTATGGGTTCCGGGTGTGCTCGGCTTCGCGCTGTTGTGGCGGTATCGCGTGTATCAGGGGCGCTGGCCATTTCCACCTCTGCCCGTGCGGGCTGCCCTGGTCCTGCTCTCGTTTCTGGGAGTCGGTGCGCAGTTCAGGACCATCAACGGCCTCGATCCCGCGATTGCGCTGCTGGTGATTGCGGCGGGGCTGAAAATCCTCGAGATGCGCGCTACGCGTGACTACGTGGTTGCCTGTTTCGTGGGCTATTTTCTCGCGTCCTCGCAACTGCTCTTCGAGCAGGAGATCCCGTACGCAGCGGCAGCACTCGCCGGCCTCACGGGTGTTACGGCTGCGCTGGTCGCCCGCCATCAGCGCGCGCCTGCAGCCGGCTTTCCCTCGCCGCTCGCGCTTGCGATGAAAATGCTCGCGCAGGCGTTGCCTCTCATGCTCCTGCTCTTCGTGGTGTTTCCGCGGATCGCGCCGCTCTGGTCCATGCCGCCGAGCAAGGCTGCGGCAAAGACGGGCCCGTCGGACACGCTCTCTCCCGGCGACATAGCCCAGCTGGGCGGCTCCAATGCGCTTGCCTTCCGCATCAGTTTCGAGCGGGCCGTTCCCGAGCAGCGCGAGCTCTACTGGCGAGGGCTGGTGCTTTCGCAGTTCGATGGCCGCGCATGGCGCATGCTGCCCCACTCGCGAATGGAGTCGGATCTCGCGCTGCGGGGGCTGCGCAAGGTGGCAGTGCGCGTGCCTGCCTCCGTGCCCGGGCGCGTGCGTACCGACTATCGCGTGATCCTCGAGCCAAGCAACGAGCAGTGGGCCTATGCACTCGGTTTGCCGCGAAGCTGGGATGACAGTCTCAGGATGGGCAGCGATTTCCGCCTGATCAGCACATCGATGGCGAGTCAGCGCAAGAGTTACCGCGTGGAGTCGGACCTTGACGGCACGCTCGAGCCGGATCTGCCCGCGCTGCGCAGGACGCTGGAGTTGCGTCTGCCAGAGGAGGGCAATCCGCGCGCACGCGCGCTTGCCGCTGACTGGCGTGCTGCGGCGGGTTCGGATCGCGCCTTCGTGGATCGTGTGCTCCGCTGGTTCCGCGAGGAAGAGTTTGTCTACACGCTCAGTCCTCCGCTGCTTGGCGAGGACAGTGTCGATGATTTCCTGTTCGGCGAGCGCAAGGGATTCTGCGAGCACTACGCCAGCGCCTTCACGTTCCTGGCGCGCGCGGCCGGCATTCCCGCGCGCGTGGTGGTGGGGTATCAGGGCGGTGAGCGCAGCCCTTACGAAAACTACCTTCTGGTACACCAGTTCGATGCGCACGCCTGGTCCGAAGTGTGGTTTCCCGGCGCGGGCTGGACACGCGTGGACCCTACCGCGGCAGTCGCCCCCGGGCGCATCGAGAGCAGCCTGGGCGAGGTGCTGTCAGAGGAGTTCCTCGCCGGCTCGCCGCTCGCCTTCGAGCGTTACCGTGACATTCCCCTGATCGCGCTGGTCCGGATGCGCTGGGATTTCGTGACCTATCAGTGGGCAAAGCTGGTGTTGCAGTACGACACCGAGCGTCAGGCAGCGCTGCTCGACCGGGTTCTGGGTGGGCTGAGCCCCGCGCGCCTCGTTGCCGCAATGCTGCTCGTGGGTGGTGTGGCGATGCTTGTCGTTGCCATCAGCCTCTTCGGTGCGAGAGGCCAACGCAGCCACGCCCCCGCGACTCGCGCCTACCTCCGCATGTGCAGGGCTCTCGCCCGGGAAGGCCTCGAGCGCAGGCCGGGTGAGGGGCCGATCGACTACTGCCGAAGGGTCTCGCTAGCACGCCCCGAGCTTGCTGCACCCGTGCGCGCCATGACAGACGATTTCCTCGCCCTCGGGTATGCTGGCGCCAGCACTGATCTCCTGCTGGCGAGGCTGCGTAAAGCCGCGGTGCGCTTCAGCGCAGGCAGGGCCTTCTCTTTGACCACAACCTCCCGGAACAGCACCGTATGAGCGATCTCCTGCAACGCCTGCTCGCCAGTCGCCCCTGGCTTCTTGCCGACGGTGCCACCGGCACCAACCTCTTCGCGATGGGCTTGCAGACCGGCGACCCCCCGGAAGCCTGGAACATCGAGCACCCCGACCGTATCGCGGCCAATTACCGCAGCTTTGTCGAGGCCGGCGCCGACATCATCCTTACCAACAGCTTCGGCGGTAACCGCTACCGGCTGAAACTGCACGGCAACGAGGGGCGCGTAGCAGAGTTCAACGAGGCCGCTGCGCGCATCGCAAAAGAGGTGGCAAAGCAGAGTGGTCGCGAAGTAGTAGTGGCCGGATCCATGGGGCCCACGGGCGAGATCTACGCTCCTATCGGTACCCTCGATCCTGCCGATGCACGTGCCGCGTTCCGGGAGCAGGCCGAGGCACTGGTGCGAGGTGGGGCGGATGTGCTCTGGATCGAGACGATCTCCTCGCACGAGGAAATGGAAGCCGCGGTGGAAGGGGCCTCAGGTCTCGGCTGCCCGGTAGTCTGCACGATGAGTTTCGATACCAACGGACGCACCATGATGGGCCTTGCGCCCGGCGATGTGGCCAGCACGGTGGCGGCCCTGCCGCATCCGCCGCTCGGTTGCGGGAGCAATTGCGGCGTGGGGCCCTCCGAGACCGTCCTGAGTGTGCTCAACATGGCGCGGGGCGCGACACCGGAGCAGGTGATCGTGGCCAAAGGCAACTGCGGTATTCCGCAGTGGGCGG
>JBILEG010000365.1:0-4038 GCA_044352225.1 Pseudomonadales bacterium
AAATGGCCCAGCCCATGCTGTCCAGGTGGACCGCCTCAAAACCCATGGCATCTATCTGCTCGTCGCAGTGCGCGAGCGTCCAGCCGTCCTGGGCCAGAACGGCCTCGCCGTCGCAATAGCTGCCCGCCGGCAGCTTGCCGTAGGTCATGTTGGTCAGGTGGTGCTTGATGTACCCCTGACTGGTCTGGGCTTCGGCGGACATCCAGCCTCCCCTTGTTCGACGTTCTCAGACTGCGCCCGACCGGGCAAGCAGCACGCTGTTCAGCAAAAGCATCACTGCATACGCACCAAATAACCAAGGCGCATCAACCGGACCCGCTGCCGTGAAGGCAAGAGCGAACCCTGTTGCCACCAGCAGAAACTTCCCGGCCTCGGCCCGGTAGAAGCCCTGCGCCACCTCACGGGCCGCAACAGCACCCCTGACGCGGAACGCGCGCCAGGAAAACCATGCCTGCGGAAGCAGGAAGATCAACCCCCCGAGGAGGATGGACCAAGCAGTGGCGGTGTCGAGGCACCAGGCGACAGTGACCGCGAGCAAGAGCAAGGAGCCCTCGACCAGAAGCACCTTGCCGAGTGGCGGGCGCTGCAGGCCATTCTTGCCGGCGGTTGCATTCATCCTGTTATGTCGGGCACGTGTGCGGCTGTAACGCCACCGCCCGAAGACGGGCCGGGATTATAGGGGGCACTTTGCGGCGGCGGCAACCCGGCAACTGGCTGATTCAGCGACGGAAATAGGTTAACAGCCCATCGAGCTGCTCGAGGCTCGCATAGTCGATGACAAGACGGCCCTTGCCGCCGCGCTTGTGTTCGATGGAAACGGCAGCACCTGTGGTCTCGGAGAGCTCACGTTCGAGCTGCCTGACATCCGCTCCCTGATCGGGAGTCGGGGTTTTCTTGGGCTTGGCGCCCAGCAGACGACGCACCAGTGCCTCGGTCTCGCGGACCGACAGGCCCTTGGCCACCACCTCGCGGGCCACCTCCGACTGCTGCTCGGAGGGGAGGCCGAGCAAGGCGCGGCCGTGGCCCATCTCGAGTGCCTTGCGCTCGAGATGCTGGCGCACATCGGCCGGCAGGCTGAGCAGACGCATGATGTTGGTGACCGTGGTCCGGGACTTGCCCACGGCTTCTGCGATGCCCTCGTGCGTGAGACCGAATTCCTGCTGCAGCCGCTGCAGCGCGGCGGCTTCCTCGATCGCGTTCAGATCTGCCCGCTGGATGTTTTCGATCAGGGCCATCGCGATGGCGGCTTCGTCGGGAACATCCCTGACGATGGCGGGAATGTCCTGAAGGCCGGCCATCTGCGCGGCGCGCCAGCGGCGCTCGCCGGCGATGATCTCGTAACGGCCACCCGGCACCGGACGCACCACCACGGGCTGGATCAGACCCTGGGCGCGGATGGAGTTGGCGAGTTCCTCCAGTGCTTCGTTGTTGAAATCACGGCGCGGCTGGTAGCGGCCGCGCTGCAGCAGATCGACCGGCAGCGTGCTCGAATCCGCTGTGGTAGCGGACGTGGCGGAAGCGGCGTTTTCGTCTGGACGCCCCAGGCCCGCAGCACCTATCAGGGCATCGAGGCCGCGTCCGAGGCCGCGCTTCTTGATCGACATTGGCGTTCTCCGGAAAGGCGTTCGGGGGCTCAGTCAGCGGCCGTGCTGGAGGGAGCCGGAATGGGCGCGACGGGACTGCGGCCGTGCCTGCGGAGCATTTCGGAGGCAGCGGCCAGATAAGCTATGGCGCCCCGCGAACCGGCGTCGTAGAGGAGCGCGGGCTTGCCATGCGAGGGAGCCTCGGCCAGGCGCACGTTACGCGGGATCAGCGTGGAATAGACCCGCGCACCAAAGTGTCCGATCAGCTGCATGGAGACCTCGTTCGTGAGGCTGTTCCGCGCGTCGTACATGGTCCGGATCAGCCCTTCGATCTCGAGTGCGGGGTTCATGACCTTCTGCACCCGCGCCACCGTGTTCAGCAGCGAGGACAGGCCCTCCAGCGCGTAATACTCGCACTGCACCGGAATCAGCACGCTGTCGGAAGCCACCAGCGCATTCACGGTCAGCATGTTCAGCGACGGCGGGCAATCGATGAGGATGTAATCGTATTCGTGCTTCACGCGGGCGAGCGCGTAACGCAGCCGGCTTTCCTTGGAAGTGGCCGTCACCAGCTCGACCTCGGCGGCAGTGAGATCGGCATTGGCCGGGATGACATCGAAGCCCGCTTCACCGGCTTTCTGCCTCACGTCCTCGACGCGCGCGTTGTGCATCAGGACGTCGTAGCTGGAGGCATCGACTGCGTGCTTGTCGACACCGCAGCCCATCGTAGCGTTGCCCTGCGGATCGAGGTCGACCAGCATCACGCGCTGGCGGTTTGCCGCGAGCGAGGCTGCGATGTTCACGGTGGTGGTGGTCTTGCCGACCCCACCTTTCTGGTTGGTGATCGAGATGATGGTCACGCGGTGTTCCCGTCCTGTCCGGGGAGGCGAGCGATGCACACGAGGTGTCTGGGCGTGGTGGCGCCGGGAACGTCGAGCTCGCTGATGGCGCGCACAGTATAGGGCGGCTTCACCTCGGCGAGTTCCTCTGCGGCGGGAGCACTTTTCATCGCGAGCAGTTGCCCGCCGGGTGCAAGCAATGGTCCGCCCAAGCGCACCAGTTCACCGAGCGATGCGACAGCACGCGAGAGCACGGTATCGAAGGGTGGTTCGGGATCGCAGTCTTCGGCACGCCGGTGGAGCAGGACCACATTTGCAAGGCGCAGTTGTGCTTTCACCTGGAAGAGAAAACGCATCTTCTTGCCGTTGCTGTCCAGAAGGTGGAACTCGGTTCCCGGAAGGCACAGCGCCAACGGCACGCCCGGTAGACCAGCACCGGTACCGATATCCAGCACACGCTTTCCGCTGACAGCAGGAAGGATGCTCAGGCTGTCCAGAAGGTGGCGATGGAGCATCTCGCGCGGATCGGTGACACCGCTCAGGTTGTAGGCACTGTTCCAGGTGAGGAGCAGGTCCAGATACTGGAGGAGCCCATCGATAGCCTGTTCCGGCACATCGAGCGCGAGCGCAGCTACGCCTTCCTGCAGCGGCAGGCGCAGATGCCCGATGCTGGCAGGCGCTGCGGCGCTCACGCGCTCTGGCGCTCCAGCCGCCCGAGCTTTTTCAGGTGTATCAGCAGGAGCGATATTGCAGCGGGGGTCACGCCTGGAATGCGTCCGGCCTGTGCGAGCGTGGCGGGGCGAACGGCGATCAGTTTGTGGCGGACTTCATTCGAGAGACCATCGACTCCCGCGTAATCGAAATCACCGTTGAGGCGCGTGTTTTCATAGCGCTTCAGGCGGTCGACTTCCTCGTGCTGGCGATCGATATAACCGGCGTATTTGGCTTCGATTTCCACTTGCTCGGCAACATCGCCAGGCACGGATGGCAATGCGCAGATTCGGCTCAAGGTGGCATGGTCGAGTTCCGGGCGCTTCAAAAGCTCGGACATGCGGTATTCGCGAGCAAGAGCCTTACCGACGTGGGCACTGATGGCCTCGGCCTCGGGCGTGCCCGGATGGACGAAGCGGGCATGGAGTTCGGCAGAACAGCCGGCAATCGCCTCCTGCTTGGCAGAAAACCGTGACCAGCGATCTTCGTCCACAAGACCGAGCTCATGGCCTGCAGGCGTCAGGCGCCGATCGGCGTTGTCCTCGCGCAGCAAGAGCCGGTGCTCAGCCCTGCTGGTGAACATGCGGTAGGGCTCACCCGTGCCCAAGGTGACGAGATCATCGACCATCACGCCGATGTAGGCCTCATGACGGAGCGGGTGCCAGGCCTCCAGCCCCTGAACCCTGCGGGCCGCGTTGATGCCTGCCAGAAGTCCTTGGGCCGCAGCCTCCTCGTAACCGGTGGTGCCGTTGATCTGGCCAGCGAAGAACAGGCCCTGCACGAAACGTGTTTCCAGACTGTGGTGCAGACCTCGGGGATCAAAGAAGTCGTATTCGATCGCGTAACCGGGACGGGTTATGTGCGCGTTTTCGAAACCCTTGATGCTCTGGACGAGCGCGATCTGT
>JBILEG010000061.1:0-12291 GCA_044352225.1 Pseudomonadales bacterium
CTCGGCGTGCCGCTGGAGCTCTCGCCGCTGATCGTGAACATCTTCAAGGATGCCGCGAGCAAATACGGCCCGCGCGAGTTCTCGCCGAACATCATCCGTCGCTACGAGGAACCCTGCGGCGTGAAAGTGCTGGGCGAAGGCTTCCCCTCGGAGATGACCGACGACCAGCCCGAGGGCGAAGGTTACGAGGTGATTCCGTTCAATCGCAGGCCGCGTTGAGACGGAGCTGACGACCGTCTCGACACACCCGTCGTTTCCCACAGGGCAGCATCACCTCAGAGGCCACTACGCTTCCTGTGATGCTGCCCCGTTTACCGCGTGCGCTGTGATCTCGCTCCGGACAACCGCTCACGATCGCGGACTGCTCGGGCTGAGCAACCACCCTCTTCCCCCTGCCCCCACCGGCCCGCGTCACCTCGGCACGCCAGCGGCGTGATCGTGCGCAACACCAGCGCCTTGCGCCCGGCCTGCGGCCCCACCGCGATGCGGCACGTCACCGAGCTGGATGTGCGGGCAGCTGTGGTTGCGACGGGTCAGCCCGCTGGCGCGCACCTTGCCCCCGGGAGGCGGACGCGCACACTGCACCCCACACTCGTGCGCGCAACGCCGCGTACCCGCTTTGGTGCTTACACTTGATAGCGGGATCTGGTTGGGGCGTACCTGCGCCATCGCTGCCGTGCAGGATTGTTCCCTCCGGCTGCCAGAGGTATCCGCTGCCCCGAACGCGCAGCTCGAGCGCGGCGAGGATCGCCACGTGGCGGGGCTTCCGCCGGGCTGGAGGCGCCATCGGTACAGCATCACGAGAACGGGCGCTTGCGGCGGGGGCACGGCATCTTCCCTCATGGCATGTCTTTCCATCGGAGCTCCGATTCAGGAAGGGGCGTGCCGCGCTTACCGTTGCACGATGCGGTGCCAGAAGGGAACCACGCCGGTCGCGCAGCCGCTCAGGTGCCGCCCCACCACGGCGCCACCAGCAACAGGCCGATCACTGCCTCGAGCATCACGCCGCCGATGTTGCGGCCATCGCCGTTACGGTCCACCGCCACGGAAGCAACACGTCCTGCCGCTGCGCCAAGCCACGCGATACCCGCAGTGCAAAAGGCGGTTTGGGATTGGGTCACGAGACACCACAGGCCCAGCGCCGCAAACAGCCCGCCGTAGGTCGCCCGGATTTCGGACCTGCCGTTCAGGCCAATGGGCGAGATGCTGGTGAAGGCGGCTGCTCTCTCGGGCGCGACCAAACCCAGAGCGCCCAGACCCGTGGTGACCAGCGCTCCGAGATTCGTGGCAAGGGCAACGAGTTCCATGTTCGATCCTCAGGCTTCCTGCGCGCCTCGCCGGCGGCGGTCGCGGGCGTAGACGCCGCGCAGCCGCAGGAAAGGTCGCTCCACCAGCCGGTAGCTGAGCGCCGACAACAGCAGGGTCACGGGCAGCACCAGCAGCGCGGTGCTGAGCAGTGCAGCCGCGGCGGGCGAGGCTCCGGCCGGTTGCAGCAGCAAGCCGGAGCCGGCGATTGCGTCGATGACGATGAAATGGAGCAGGTACATCGAGTAACTGATCGTCCCGATCGCCGCCAGCACGCGCGAGAGCGTCGCGGGCAGGCGGGTGGCCGAGCCCACCCAGCCGAGCACGAATGCCCCCCACAGTGCCGCCTCGAGCGTGCCCCAGCCGATCCGGTACGTCGCCTCGACCGGCCAGCCGCCGGCGCCATTCAGCGCCCAGAGCGCGGCGAAGATGCCCGTGCCGGAGAGGCAGAGCACCGGCAGCCAGCCGCCGGCGGGTCGCCACCCGCTGCGGTAGATCACCCCCGCCAGCATGCCGGCCAGGAACTGGTCGATGCGCCCGAAGATCGTGAGGTAGCCGAGATCGCGCATGCCGTAGCCGGCTGCGAGCGCGCCAACGCGCAGCAAGAAGGCGAGTGCCAGCACCGCCAGCAGCGCGCGTGGCCCATAGCGCTCCAGGCCGCGCAGCAGCAGCGGGAACAACAGGTAGAAATGCCACTCCACCGCGATGGTCCAGAACATCGAGGTAAAGGGCGGGATGTCGAGGCTGCCGCGCAGGTTGCCGAGCGCGAGCAGCGTCTGCAGCAGCGGGAGCGACGCGACGCGCTGCGGCGCCCACAGCATCGCGAACAGCAGCACCGCGAGAAACAGCGGGTAGGTGCGCAGGAAGCGGTTGCGCAGGAATCCGGCCGTGGAGATCCCCCTGCCCAGGGCGCCGATCGTGAATATGAACCCGCTGAGCACCATGAACAGCGATACGGCCGTGTGTCCCTCGGCGAGGGCGGCGAGCAGCGGGTTGGCCGGCTGCAGCCAGCCGTCGAAGCCGAACGAGGCCCCGAATCGCAAGCGGTACGAGATCACGTGCAGCCCGTGGTAGAACACGATCAGCAGCGCGGCGAGGCCGCGCAGGTGGTCGATCGCCGGCAGGTAGTCGATGTTCGGGCTCTTCATCCGCTGCGCTGTGCTCGCCGGCAGTCCGCGACGGCCGAATGGTACTATGGCGCGCGATCCAGCACGCACAGGAGAGCCTGCACGTGCGCTCCACCCCGGGAATGCGCAGCGCCTTTCGCAGCCCGAACAATCCCCCGGTTCCCTTCGCACCTCGCCTGCGCGCAGCACCGCTCCCTGCCGATCCCTGATTGCAGCCTCCCTGCTCACGATTCGTGCGCCCTCCTTGTGCGCCGCTCACGCACTCAGCGGTGGCCCCGTCGACGGCGGACCGCGTGCGGCGGTGTCGCTCCCGGCTTTCCCGCGCACATGCGCCAGGATCCGCTCGATCAGCACCTGCTCCTCGATGCTCGCAATGACGTGCAGGGACGCACTAATGCCGCGGGCGCATGGATGCGCAGGAGCGGCAACCCGCACCGCCTTGCCGCAGCGCGCGCAACTCTCCACGTCGATGCCAAAGACTCGCTTCAGTCGCCGCGCCCACGTCATCGCCGCGTGCCGCTCGATCGCGGAGCGCTCGGGCTGCGCAGTTCCCCTGCACGTCTTCCGGCCCCTGCCCGAGGGCGTCACCTCCGCACGCCAGCGGTGGTTCGGCGCCAGCACGCCGTGGTAACGGGTGAGGTTCACGCGCGGGCGCGGCACCTTCCCCTGCGCACTCACCGTGAGCCGTTTCTCGGCCACCGCAGGGCATCTCGCTCCGGACAACCGCTCAACCTGAAGCGGACTTCAGGGAACCAGCGAAGCTACCGCCACACCCGCCGACAAAGGACCGACATCTGGCAGCTCACGCGGCCGATGATCAGTGCTCTTCCAGCTCGAAGGCGGATTTGTCCGTCCCGCAATCCGGGCAGCACCAGTCCTCCGGCACATCCTCCCAGCGGGTTCCGGGCGGAATGCCGTGCTCCGGCGCCCCCGCGGCCTCGTCGTAGACAAAGCCGCAGAACACACAGATCCAGCGCTTCATTGCGCGTCCCAGACCAGCGGCAGATAACGCAGACAGTTGGCCTTCCCGGGTACAGCAACCGGGGTCTCGCCCGGCTTCACCCGGAAATGCGGAATCCGCTTCAGCCACTCGTGCAGGAACACACGCAACTCCGTGCGCGCGAGGAAGGCACCCACGCATTGGTGCGCGCCGCGCCCGAAGATCAGCGTTTTCTTGTCACCCCGCCGGAAATCCACGGTGAAGGGATCCGTGAAACGCCGCGCGTCGATGCCGGCGGCAGAAGTCGGGATCAGGATGCAGTCGCCCTCTTTCATTGCGACGCCCTTGTACTCGAGATCCTGCGCCACGACACGCGCGATGTTCGCGATGTGGAACCGCCGCATCAGTTCCTCGAGCGCGTCGTTGATCAGCCCGGGATCATCGAGCAACTGCTGGCGGTGAGCGGGGTTGTCGGCGAGGAAGCGGGTGATGAAGCCGAGCATCGAAGCCACCGTGTCGAGCCCCGCCGCGATCAGCACCGAGCCGAAGCTGATGATCTCCTCATCGCTGAAAGGGCGCCCGCCCTCGATCCGCGCCTTCAGGATCGCGCTGAAGATGTCGTCTCCCGGGTTCGCGCGCCGCTCGGGCATCACGCGGTTGGCGATGTAGTCGTTCACCCGCTGGAAGGCGTCCTGCTGCACCGCAGGGTCCACCGAGCGCACGATATCCTCGGAGATGCCCATGAGATAGGGCGTGTCCTCGCTCGGCAGGCCCATCAGGCTCATCACGATGATGATGGGCATACGCAGGCCGAACTCGCGCACGAACTCGCACTCGCCGCGGGCCTGGAAACCGTCCATCAGTTCATGCGTGAGCTTGCGCGCGACGTCTTCGAGGTTGCGCACGGATTTGGGGCTGAAGAACGGCGCGAGCACCTCGCGCGCGTCGGCGTGCAGATCGCCATCCCACTCGATCAGCGTGAGCGTGATCGGCATCGGGGGAACGGTCTGGTGACGGCTCGAGAACCGCGCCGGATCCGCGAGTATCGCGGACATGTCCTCGAAGCGCGTCGCCACCCAGTGACCACCGTGGCGCGGCGTCCAGAAGATGTCAGGCTCCTGGTGCAGGCGCGCGAAGTGGGTGTAGACATCGGTTTCGCCACGCATGTCGGCGAAGTCGAAATCGCGGACCAATGCCGCGGGAACGTGGGCGGGGATGCTCTGGCTGTTCATGCAAGTATCCGTGCGGGTTGCAGCGGTGGTTCAGGCCGTGGAGGCGCCGTCGATGGCGTAATCCGCGCCTGAGACATAAGAACTCTCGTCAGAGAGCAGGAATCGCACGAGTTGCGCCACTTCCTGCGGCGTGCCGCCGCGCCCGGTAGGGGTGAGCGAACGGCCTATCGCGTCCATGTCCTCGCCAAGGGCCTCGGTCATCGGTGTCCGGATATAGCCGGGCAGCACGGAATTCACGCGGATGTTGTCGCCCACGAACTCGAGTGCGGCGATGCGGCTCAGCCCGCGCACGGCCCACTTGGTGGCGGCATAGGCGCCGATCCCGGCGAAGGGACGCACCGCGACGCTGGACGACAGGTTGACGATGGATCCTCCGCCCGAGGCACGCATGAGCGGGAGTGCGTGCTTCATCCCGAGCATGGGGCCGAGCTGGTTGATCTCGAAACTCCGCGTGATCTGTTCCACCGTGAGATCCGCGAGCGAGCCGGGCTGCATGATGCCGGCGTTGTTCACAAGCCCGTCGAGGCGCCCGAAGCGCTGTCGCGCCACCTCGAAGAAGGCGATCCAGTCGGCCTCCCGGCTCACGTCCAGACGCGCGAAATACGCGCCCTCGCCAAGGGCCGCAACGAGCGCCCGGCCCTCGTCCTCGAGGATATCGCCCAGCATGACGCGCGCGCCCTCTGCCACGAACAAGCGCGCTTCGGCCTCCCCCATACCGCGCGCGCCGCCGCTGATCGCGATCACTTTGCCTTGCAACGTCCCCATGCCTGCGCCTCCCGAGTTTGCGGCCAGCCTGACAGTGCCGTGCCGTGCGGACAACCGCGCCCAGCGGCACGTGTGCGCTCAGGCAAGAGACGCTGCGCGGCTGGACAAGAGGCCTGGTTGCGGCTGTTCAGGACCCGTGGACGAAGGGCAGCGATACGCTCCGCAGGGCGGCATTGAGTTCGGCCCAGAGGTCTTCCCGCCCGTCACCGATGGTGGCGACCGCGCTGTTCACACCAAGTGCGCCCACGCTCCAGTCGGCAGTGTCCGGGTAGTTGCGCACCCAGTCATAGACCAGGCGCCGGAACGCGATGCGCCACACACCATCGCGGCATTCCAGGCGGTCGTGGTAGCGGGCACCGAAGACGCAGTCGTGAGCCGAGCCGTCTTCACGCCGCAGCCGGTGCCAGGCCGTGAGGTAGGCCTCGCTGATGGCGCTGTCGCCGTCGATCTCGAGCAGGATGTTGCCGAGCTGATGGTGCGTGGCCTCGCACCCGCTGACGGCGAGCGCGCCGCAGATCATTCCGGCGAAGGCGTGCCCGTTACCGTTGAAGATGCCGTACTCCACCGCCGCATCGGGCCAGAAGCTCGCCGTGACCATGTCAGGCTGGCGACGATCGATGCCGCGGCAGTAGGCATGGAGGCGATCGCGGATGGCATCGGTGGCCTCGACACGCTGCAGGCGTTCCACAAGGTTTTCCGTGCTCATGTGCGCGCCCCCGGATCGTGATGGCGACCGGAGTATGTGGGCCTGCCACCGTCGCCACAATCGCCCTACCGCTGCAGACAAGCGCGCGTGCACCGGGGGTCATGCTCCACGGGGCACGACCGCCTTTGCGGCCACAGGCTAGGCCTATAGCATCCAAGGGCGCACGAGCCGCGGCGCGCTCCCGTATAAGTCCGGATAACTGCGGTTCGCAGCCGTCCATTTCGCCCGCATGCAACCGGACTCCTCATGGGACTCGTCGTCGACAATTTCCCGATCGCCTGCATTCCGCCGGCCGCCGAGGCCCTGCGAGCGCCTGTGCGTGCCTTCCTCCGCGATGCACTCGAGGGTATGCCCGCGCACCGACGCGCACGCACCTGGACTGCCTTCGATGCCGACTTCAGCCGCAAGCTCGGGGAGCGTGGCTGGCTGGGCATCACCTTTCCCCGCCAGTACGGCGGCGGCGGCATGGACGCCTTCGCGCGCTTCGTGCTGGTGGAGGAACTGCTGGCCGCAGGCGCACCGATCGCCGCGCACTGGATCGGCGACCGTCAAAGCGGACCCTTGCTGCTGCGGTACGGCACGGAGGAACAGCGCATGTTCCATCTGCCGCGGATCTGTCGCGGCGAGGTGGTGTTCTGCATCGGGATGAGCGAACCCGGCGCCGGCTCCGACCTCGCCAGCGTGCGCACGCGCGCCACCCGCGATGGCGATGGCTGGCGGCTGAACGGGGCCAAGGTCTGGACGACCTACGGCCATGCATCCGATTACATGATCGCGCTGGTGCGCACCTCGGGCACGCCGGAAGACCGCCAGAAAGGCCTGTCTCAATTCATCATCGACCTACGGTTGCCCGGCATCACGGTTCGCCCCATTTCCCTGGGCACGGGCGAGGCGGATTTCAGCGAATTCCATTTCGACGACGTGCAACTGCCCGCAGACGCGCTGGTGGGAGAGGAAGGCAACGGCTGGACGCAAGTGAACGCGGAACTCGCTTTCGAGCGGGGCGGCCCCGAGCGCATCTATTCCAGCCTGATACTTCTGGAGCAGTGGGCCGCGGAGATCGGTGACGACCCGGGAGACCGCGAACGTCTCGGTCGACTGCTCGCGCGTCTCGCGCCGCTCAGGGCGATGTCGCTCTCCATCACCGGCGGCCTCGCGCGGGGCGAGTCCCCGCTCACGGAAGCGGCACTCTTCAAGGACGCCGGCACCGCCTTCGAGCAGGCCATACCCCAACTGGTGGCGGAGTCCGTCTCCGCCAACCCGGAACGACAGTACTCGCCGGAACTGCTGCGCACGCTCGCCTTCCTGCTGCAACTGAACCATGTGTTTTCGCTGCGCGGCGGCACCCGCGAGATCCTGCGCGGCATGATCGCGCGCGGACTGGGGCTGCGCTGATGGACACACTGCTGCTCGATGCCTTCACGAAACTCCTCGCAACCGGCTGCAGTACGGCAACCGTGCGCGCAGCCGAAACCGGCACCGACTGCACGGAACTGCACCGTGCCATCGCGGAGGCGGGATTCCTGGACGCGCTGCTGCCGGAGGACGCCGGCGGCGGGGGGCTATCGCTGGCGGATGTCTTCCCGCTGGTGATGGCCTGCGGCGAGCACCTGTTGCCACTGCCCTTTGCCGAAACCCTCATTGCGCGCGCGCTCGTGCATGCCGGAGGCGCTCGGTTGCCGGACCACGCACGCGTGGTGCTGGCCGGAGCCGGTCCGCTGCTGCCGCAAAGCGGTCTGGCGAGCCACGCCCTGCTCGACGCGGACGGTGAGTTGCAACTCCTGCCACTGCGCGACACCGTCAGCCTCTTTCGCCTGCCGCTGCGCATGCCCGACAGCTCGGCCGCACCGGTGATGCGCGTGAAGGGAACGGGAGCTGAGTTAGGCCTCGCTGCGGCTGCGATCACCGCAGCTCTGATGGCGGGCGCGATGAAACGCGTGCTGGCGATGACGCTCGAGCACATCGGGCAGCGTGAACAGTTCGGCCGCAAGATCGGCCAGTTCCAGGCGGTGCAGCAGCAGGCAGCGGTTCTGGGCGAGGAAGTGCTGTCGGTACAGGTGGCAGCGCGCGCAGGCTTTGGCGGCAGCACCTTCACCCTGGCACGCAGCGCCATGGCCAAGACACGCGCCAGCGAAGCCTCCCACCGCGTCTGCGACATCGCCCATGCGCTGCACGGCGCGATCGGCGCAACGCTCGAATACGACCTGCAACTCTTCACGCGGCGGATCAAGCACTGGCAACTCGCCTTCGGCGGCGAGTCCTACTGGTCACGCAGGCTTGCTGCCGTTTACCTCGATGCGCCTGATCGCCCGGTGATCGACTTCATCCGTCACGCACTGGGCGACACACCGGAGCCCTCGGCGTGACCAAGACCGTGGTGACGCTGGAGGACAAGTACACGCAGCAGGGCGGGCGCGTGTTCATGAGCACGGTGCAGGCACTCGTGCGATTGCCGCTCGACCAAGCGCGGCGTGACGCTGCCGCAGGCGTGGCATCGGCGGGGTTCATCTCGGGCTACCGCGGCTCCCCGCTGGGCACCTATGACGCCGCACTCTGGGGGGCGCAGCGCCTGCTGGAGGAACACCGCGTCACCTTCCTGCCGGGCCTGAACGAGGAGCTCGCTGCCACCAGTGTGCGTGGCAGCCAGCAACTCGCGTGGTTCGGCAAATCGGCCGTGCAAGGTGTCTTCGGACTCTGGTACGGCAAGGGCCTCGGCTGCGACCGCGCGATGGAAGCGCTGAAACTCGGCAACCTCGAAGGCTCCGCCGCACAGGGCGGTGTGCTGGTGCTGGCGGGCGACGATCACGGGGGCAAGTCCTCGGCGAGCGCACACCAGTCCGAGCATGCGCTGATCGCGGCGTTCATCCCGGTGCTCTACCCCGCAACACCGGCAGAGGTGCTGGAGTTCGGCCTGCTGGGCTGGTCGATGTCGCGCTACAGCGGGCTCTACACGGGCTTCAAGTGCGTCACCGACACGCTCGATTTTTCCGCCAGCGTCGTGTTGCCCGATCCCTTCGCGGCGCATGTGTTTCCCGAATTGCCTCCGGCACCGCCCGGCGGACTGAACCTGCGCCAACTCCAGCCTCCGCTCGTGCAGGAGGCTCTCACGGTGAACCATCGGCTGCCCGCCGCACAGGCCTTCGCACGCGCAAACGGCATCGACCGTGTGGTGCTCGACTCGCCACGGCGCGAGCTCTCGATCGTGACAGCGGGCAAGGCCTGTCTCGATCTGCGCCAGGCGTTGGAAGACCTTGGCCTGGACGATGCGCGCTGCGCGACGCTCGGCATCCGCGTGCTCAAGATCGGGCTCGTGTGGCCCCTTGACCCGGAGACGCTGCGCGAATTCGCCCGCGCGAGCCGGGAACTGCTGGTGGTGGAAGAAAAGCGCCCGGTCATGGAGGAGCAGGCAACACGCATTCTCTACGGCCTGCACGCGGATGAACGCCCGGCGATCACCGGCAAGCACGACACCTCGGGGCAAGCTCTTGTTTCTGCGGTGGGCGAATTGAATGCTGCCGCGCTGCGACCGGTGCTCCAGCGCAGGCTTGCCGCGCTCGGTCTGCTCGACGCGGCGCTGGCTGCGCGCGGCGCGCACTGGGACGAGGTCGCGCAAAGCGCGGATGCCGTGACGGCCGCTGCCATCGCACGCCCCGCCTTCTTCTGCTCAGGCTGCCCGCACAACACCAGCACACGCATTCCCGATGGCAGCATCGCGATGAGTGCGGTGGGCTGTCATGGCCTCGCGGCGTTCATCCCCGAGCGCCGCACCCTGATGCCAACGCCCATGGGCGGTGACGGCATGCCCTGGATCGCCGCGGGCCCGCTGGTCGACACGCCCCACATCTTCCAGAACATGGGCGATGGCACCTACGCCCACTCCGGCATCCTCTCGATCCGTGCAGCCGTTGCCGCACGGGCGACCATGACATTCAAGATCCTCTACAACGATGCCGTGGCGATGACGGGCGGGCAGCCCGTGGAAGGTACGCCGGCGCCGCTCGAGATCGTGGCGCAACTGCAGGCCGAAGGCGTCGCGCCGGTGGTGCTGCTGAGTGACGAACCCGCGCAATTCCACGGCGCCACGCGTCTCCCGCAGGGCGTGGAACTCCACCATCGCGACGCACTTGATGCTGTACAGCGACGGCTGCGGGAGCTGCCCGGCGTCTCCGCGATCGTCTACGTGCAGACCTGCGCTGCCGAGAAGCGCCGCCGGCGCAAGCGCGGGCGAATGGCAGACCCGGACCGGCGGGTCTTCATCAACCCTTCGGTGTGCGAAGGCTGCGGCGACTGCTCGGTGCAATCGAACTGCGTGAGCATCCAACCGCTCGAGACCCCGCTCGGACGCAAGCGCCGCATCGACCAGTCCTCGTGCAACAAGGACTTCAGTTGCCTGAAGGGGTTCTGCCCCGCCTTCGTCACACTGGACGGCGCACGTATCGTGCGCCGGACCGACACGGAGGTGCCCGAACTGGCATCACGTCTTGCCGCCTTGCCCATGCCGGCGCGGGCGCGCTCGGCGGACGCTTGCAGCATCCTCATCACCGGCATCGGCGGCACGGGAGTTCTCACGATAGGCGCTCTGCTCGGCATGGCCGCGCATCTCGACGGGCTCGAGTGCTCCGTGCTCGACCAGACGGGTATGGCCCAGAAAGGCGGCGCAGTCACGAGCCACTTGCGGATCGGCGCACCGGGGCGCCAACTCTTCGCGGCGCGACTGGGCACGGGCATGAGTGACCTGCTGATCGCCTGCGACCTCGTGGTGGCGGCAGGCGCCGATGCGCTGCGCACGATCCGGCCCGGCATCACCCGTGCGGTGCTGAACACGGATGTCACGCCCACCGGTAAATTCCAGACCGACCGGGACATGGATATCGATGCCACTCAACTGGTATCGCGGGTACGCGAAACGCTCGGAGAAGGTACGGCGTACAGCCTGCCCGCAACCACGCTGGCCGCGCGTCTCACCGGGGACAGCATCGCGACAAACCTGCTGATGCTCGGCTTCGCGCTGCAGCACGGACTGTTGCCCGTATCACTGGAGAGCATCCACGGCGCACTGCGACTCCACGGCGGCAATGTCGATGCCAACCTGCGCACCCTCGGACTGGGGCGGCTGCTCGCCGCGGAGCCCGAGCACTTCGCCATGCCCTCACCTTCTTCATCGCCCTCACTGGCAACCGTGCTGGCGGAGCGCGAGAGCCTGCTCCGTGCGTATCAGGACGAGGCCTGGGCTGCAGGCTATCGCGCATTCCTCTCGGCAGCGGACGCCGGGCTGCACGCATCGCTGGACGCGCAGAGCCGCGAGCGCGTGCTGCTCACCATCGCCCGGACGCTCGCGCGATTGATGACTTACAAGGACGAGTACGAGGTTGCCCGGCTCCACGCGGACGCGGCCTTCACGCAGGCGCTGGAGGCGCAGTTCGACGGGCCGTACCGCCTGGCGTTCCATCTCGCGCCGCCCCTGCTCTCGCCGCGTGACCCGAACACCGGGCGCCCGCGCAAACGCCGCTTCGGCGCGTGGATTCGCCCGGTCTTCGGCGGGTTGCAACATCTGCGCAAGCTCCGCGGAACGCCTTTCGATCCGTTCGGCCATACCACGGAGCGCAAACGCGAGCGCGCGTTGATCAGCGAGTACCGCGAACTGGTGAGCTGGAGCTTGCCGCAGGTGCACGCGGGGAATGTCGAAGAGACGATCGCGCTGCTGGGTGCCGCGGACGCGATCCGCGGCTTCGGCCCGGTGAAGGAAGAGGCGATGGAACGCTACCGCAGCGCCCTGCCTGCCCTGCGCGCACGCCTGCAGGCCGAGGTGGCCGTGCAGGCCGTGCGCATCACACCCTGAACAGCACGGGAGTCCGAGCGATGGAACACGGCCCATGGAGCTGCCTCACCGTCGAGCGCGACGGGCACGTCGTGCAGCTGCGCCTGACACGGCCGGCGCTGCACAACCGGTTCGACGAGGCACAGCACCGGGAATTCCCCGAGGCACTCGCCGCGATCGCCGGCATGGAGGGTGTGGCGGCCCTGCTCATCTCTGCGGATGGCGCATCGTTCTCGGCCGGTGGCGACACGGAGATGATGCTCCGCGCAAATGATGCCGCAGCGCTGCGCGAGCGCCTGCGCGAAGAGGCCCTGGCGATCGTGTACGGCCTTCTTGACCTGCCCTTCCCCGTGATCGCCGCCGTGCAGGGGGCGGCCATCGGCCTGGGGGCAACGCTC
>JBILEG010000366.1:0-4022 GCA_044352225.1 Pseudomonadales bacterium
AAGGCTCACGGTCTATGCGCTGTTTGCAGCAGCGCTGTTTCCGCGCAACGGCCAGAACGTCGTGTTCGCCCTGTACCTGATCGGGGTTGTGCTGGCCGTGGGCACGGGCTGGATGGTTCGCAAGGCGCTGCTGCGACGCGAACTCTCGGCCTTCGTGATGGAATTGCCGCCCTATCACCTGCCGACATTGCGAGGTTTGCTGATCCACACCTGGCACCGGCTCAAGGGCTTCGTGCTGCGTGCAGGCAAGGCCATCGTTGCGGTGGTGGTGGTATTGAACGTGGTGAATTCGCTGGGCACCGATGGCAGCTTTGGCAACCAGAACACCGACAAATCGGTGCTGTCCGCCATCGGAAAAGCCATCACGCCCGTGTTCGCGCCACTCGGCCTGCGCGAAGAGAACTGGCCCGCCACCGTGGGTATTTTCAGCGGCATCTTTGCCAAGGAAGTGGTGGTAGGCACGCTGGACGCGCTCTATTCGAGCCTCGGCAACGAAGACGCCACACCTCGGGAGGCACCCACGGTCCGCTCTCTGCTGGGGGAGGCCGCCGCATCGGTACCCCGCAATCTCGGTGATCTGGGCAATCGCCTGTCAGACCCGCTCGGGCTCGACATGGGTGATATCAGCAATGCAGAGGCGGCCGCCGAAGCGCAGGAAATCCATGTCGGGACGCTGGGTCAGATCGGTCGTCTTTTCGACGGGCAGCTTGGCGCCTTTGCCTACATGCTCTTCGTGCTGCTCTACATGCCCTGCGTCGCCACGCTGGGTGCGATCTACAAGGAACAGGGGGGGTTCTGGGCGTTTTTCTCGGCGACCTGGAACACTGCCATCGCGTGGTCGCTGGCCGTTTGTGTCTACCAGGCGGGGCAGATCAGCGCCAACCCCGCCTCCGCCATCGGCTGGATGGTCAGTTGCGTCGTGATGATGGGAGGGTGCTGGATCTGGCTCGTGCGCCTGGCACGGCGCCGTGGCGCATCGGGCAATCTCATACCCGTCGTGAATCTCTGAGCGGTCTCAACCCCGGCGCCAGACCGTCCCCTCACGGGTATCTTCGAGCACGACGCCGCGCGTGAGCAGCTCTGCGCGGATAGCATCGGCACGCGCGAAATCCCGAGCTTTCTTGGCATCGGTACGGGCTGCCACCAGCGCGTCGATACCGGCGTCGTCCTCGCCTGCAGCGCCACCGCGTCTGAAGCTAAGCGGGTCTTCCTGAAGGATCCCGAACACCGCACCGAAGCCCTTCAGCTCGGCCGCCAGTACGCGAGCGCGCGCTACATCGCTACGCGCGGCAGCGTTCAGCTCCCGTGCGAGGTCGAAAAGGACCGCCAGCGCTTCGGGCGTGTTGAAGTCTTCGTCCATCGCGGCGACGAAGCGGGCATGGTGCTCGCTCGATGCCAAAGATGCGGGATCCATCGCAGGCACACCGCCAAAATCCCGGAGCGCCGCATAGAAACGCTCCAGCGCAGCCTGCGCCCCTGCAAGGCTGTCCTCTGCATAGTTGATGGGGCTGCGGTAATGGCTGGAGATCAGCAGGTAACGCACCACCTCCGGGCGCCACTTTCCGAGCACGTCGCGGATCGTGAAGAAATTGCCCAGGGACTTGGACATCTTCTCGCCGTCGATGCGCAAGGGCCCCACGTGCATCCAGAGCCGTGCAAATTCGCAGCCCGTGGCGGCCTCCGACTGTGCGATCTCGTTCTCGTGGTGCGGGAAGACAAGGTCGGGCCCTCCGCCGTGGATGTCAAAGGTGTGCCCGAGACACTTCATCGACATCGCGGAGCACTCGATGTGCCAGCCGGGGCGGCCAGGCCCCCATGGCGAGTCCCAGCTCGGTTCACCGGGCTTCGCCGCTTTCCAGAGCACGAAATCGCGGGGATCTTCCTTGTCCTCGCCCACCTCCACGCGCGCGCCGGCCAGCAACTCGTCGGGGTTGCGACCCGAGAGCTTGCCGTACCCCTCGAAACGGCCCACGCGGTAATACACGTCGCGATTCGCCGCTGCATAGGCGAATCCACGCCGCACGAGTTCCTCCGTGATCGCGAGGATCTCGGTGATATGCGCGGTGGCGCGGGGTTCGTGGTCGGGGGGAAGATTGCCCAGTGCACGCTCGTCTGCGTGCATCTCCCGGGTGAAGCGCAGCGCGAGCTCCTCGAAGGTCTCGCCCTTCTCTGCAGCGCGGCGCAGGATCTTGTCGTCGATATCAGTGACGTTGCGCACATAGTCCAGCGCCCAGCCGCGCGAGCGCAGGTAGCGGGCTATCACGTCGAAACCCACCAGGAGCCGCGCGTGCCCGAGGTGGCAGTAGTCATACACCGTGATGCCGCAGACATAGAGGCCGATGCGGCCCGGCTGCAGGGGCACGAAATCCTCGACCTGCCGCGAGAGCGTGTTGTAGATGCGCAGGCCCACCTCAGTTCCCCTTGGCGGTCGCGGACCAGGTGTCGCGCAGGCCGATGGTGCGGTTGAAGACGGGGAGATCGCCTTCGCCGCGCCGGGGATCGAGGCAGAAATAGCCCTCGCGTTCGAACTGGAACCGCTGATCGATCGCCGCCGTCGAGAGGCTGCGCTCGGCCTTGCAGCCGCGCAGGATCTCCAGGCTGCGGGGGTTCATGTTGGCCAGGAAACCGCCCTCTGCGGCATCGGGTGAGGCATCGAGAAACAAACGGTCGTAGAGGCGAACCTCGCAGTCGAGCGCCTCGGCGGCAGAGACCCAGTGGATCACGCCCTTCACCTTCCGACCATCGGCGGGGTTCTTGCCCAGCGTCTCGGGATCGTAACTGCACACCACCGAAACGATCTGGCCGCTCCCGTCACGGATGACCTCTTCCGCACGAATCACGTAGGCGTTGCGCAGGCGTACTTCCTGCCCCAGCACCAGTCGCTTGAAGTCCTTTTCCGCTTCCTCGCGGAAATCATCCCGGTCGATCCAGAGCTCGCGACCGAACGGCAATTCGCGCTGGCCGAGGTCTTCGCGGGAGGGATGGCAGGCTGCGCGCAGCACTTGCGCATCGCCGTCGAAATTCCGCAGTACGATCTTCAGGGGACGCAGCACGCACATTGCCCGCGGGGCGTTCTTGTCGAGGTCATCGCGGATACAGAACTCGAGCACGCCCAGATCGACCACGCTCTCGGATCGGCTCACGCCGGTGCGTTCCACGAAGTCACGCAATGCCGCAGGCGTAAGCCCGCGTCGCCGCAGACCCGAGATGGTGGGCATGCGCGGGTCATCCCAGCCCTCGACGTGGCCTTCCTCGACCAGTTGCTTCAACTTGCGCTTGCTGGTGACGGTGTAGCTCAGGTTGAGCCGGGCGAATTCGTACTGGCGCGGGCGTGCGGGCACCGGCAGGTGCTCGATGAACCAGTCGTAGAGGGGGCGGTGATCCTCGAACTCCAGCGTGCAGATAGAGTGGCTGATCCCCTCGATCGCATCCTCTTGCCCGTGTGCAAAATCGTATGCGGGGTAAATGTGCCAGGCGTCGCCCGTGCGGTGATGATGCGCGTGCTTGACACGGTAGAGCACAGGATCGCGCAGGTTCAGGTTGGGCGAGGACATGTCGATTCTGGCGCGGAGGGTCATCTTCCCCTCCTCCACACGACCGAGACGCATGTCTTCCAGCAGCGCCAGACTCTGCTCTGCGGCTCGCTCGCGAAACGGGCTGTTACGCCCCGGCTCGGTCAGCGTTCCGCGGTAGAGACGGGTGTCCTCTGGCGAGAGTTCGCAGACGTAAGCCAGCCCCTCACGCACCAGATGCTGTGCCCAGGCGTACAACTGCCCGAAGTAATCGCTGGCATAGCGCACATCCCCGTTCCACTGGAAGCCGAGCCAGCGAACATCACGGATGATGGATTCGACGTACTCGGTATCTTCGGTATCGGGGTTGGTGTCGTCGAAGCGCAGGTTGCAACTGCCGCCGAATTCCTGCGCCAGGCCGAAGTTCACGCAGATCGACTTGGCGTGGCCGATATGGAGATAGCCGTTCGGCTCAGGCGGAAAGCGCGTGGCGATGGTGCCCGCGCGGCC
>JBILEG010000367.1:0-4018 GCA_044352225.1 Pseudomonadales bacterium
CCCATGGCAAGCGATGCGCCTTCGCGCACACCGGCCTCGATCATGCCCAGCACGCGTCGCTGCGAGTGATGGTCGACCAGCGGACCCATCGAGGTCTCCGGGTCGAGTGGGTCGCCAGGCACGTAGGCCTCGGCAGCGCGCGCCTTGAAGCGGGCGACGAACTCGTCATGAATGCCGCGTGCGACCAGCAGCCTCGAGCCTGCGTTGCACACCTCGCCCTGATTGCCATAGATACCGCGGTACGCGGCCTCTACCGCGCGATCGAGATCGGGCAGATCCTCGAGGAAGATCTGCGGGGATTTGCCGCCGCACTCCAGCGCCACTTTTTTCATGTTCGACTGGCCCGAGTAGACCAGCATCAACTTACCCACCTGCGTGGAGCCGGTGAAGCTCACCTTGTCGACATCGGGATGCAGGGCGAGCGCACGGCCCGCCACCTCGCCGATGCCGTTCAGCACGTTCAGCACGCCGGCGGGCCCCCCGGCCTCGACGAAGAGCTGCGCGAGACGAAGGCAGCTGAGGGGCGCCTGCTCGGCGGGCTTCAGGATCACGGAATTGCCCGCCGCAAGCGCAGGCGCGATCTTCCACGTCGCCATCAGCATCGGGTAGTTCCAGGGCGAGATCGCCCCTACCACGCCGAGCGGCTCACGAAGGATCATGTGCAGGGCCGAGGGGTCTGTGCTGGTGACCCGGCCATCGATCTTGTCGATGCACTCGGCACAAAAGCGGATGAAGCCGCTCACGCTGGGAAGATCGCCCGCCACCACGTCGCGGATGGGCTTGCCCATGTCGAGCGTCTCGAGGACGCACAGGGCCGGTGCATTGGCGTCAATCAGATCGGCCCAGCGGTACATCACGGCCATGCGTTCACGCGGTGCAAGCCCCGCCCAGACGCCTGCGCGAAAGGAGCGCCTTGCCGCCTGCACGGCACGGTCCACATCCGCCGGCGAGGCGGCGGTGACCTCGGCCAGGGTCTCGCGGGTGCTCGGGTTAGTTGACTCGAAGCGTCCGCCCTCCGGGCTGTCGCGGAATTCGCCGTCGATGAAAAGCCGCGTGTCGGTGGCACGAAGGGTATCGGTGGCAGTGCGCTTCCAGTCGGCAGTGCTGAAGGCGGCGGCTTGACTGAGGCTCATGAGTGGCTCCTCGTGCGGTGTGTACGGCAGGCGGCGAAGAATACTGTTTGGCAAGGCCGAAAGCTGCGTTAAATTGCCCCGCGGGTGGAGCGACCATGCTCACCCACGCATACGGAGCGGCAAGCATGAATCAGGCGAAGGATGGCGTGAAGCCCCAGCAGGAGCGTCGGCGTGCGCTGATCGATGCCACGATGACGTCCATCGCGGAAAGGGGCTTCAGCAACCTCACGCTTGCACACATCGCCGGCATTGCGGGGCTGAGCGCAGGCATCGTGAATTTCTATTTCAGCACCAAGGAGGCGCTGCTTCTCGAGACGCTGAAAACCGTCGCGGAGGAGTTCGAGCTAACGGTGAACGCCGCCGTGGATGCCGCGGGCTCCGAGCCGGCGGCGCAGTTGCAGGCAGTACTCCTTGCCTCGCTTGAACCCGTCATCACGGAGCCGCGGAAGGTTGCCGTCTGGTATGCCTTCAGCGCCGAGGCGGGCGCCCGACAGGATTACCAGGTTATCTGCGGCCAGCGTGATCAGACCTATTACGCGCGCATCCAGTTGCTGTGTGATGCGATCGTGCGCAAGGCCGGGCCCGGTGTGCGTGTGAGCAGCAGCGCCATAGCGCACGCCGTATCCGGTCTGATCGAGGAATTCTGGCAATCGATCCTGTTCGCGGGCGCGAGCTTCGACCGTGTGGCCGCGCGCGGGCAATGCCTGGCCTTCCTCGCCAGCGTCTTTCCCTGGGCTTACGATTTTCCGGAGCACCTGCCGGGCGCCGTCTCCGCGGATGGGGCGTCGAGCCACTCCGTGCGTTCCGCCGTCACTGCCGATCTTCCGCAACTCGCACGGCTTTTCGATCTCTACCGTCAGTTCTATCGCAACCCGCCTGATGCATCTGCGGCGCGCAACTTCCTCTCGGAGCGGCTGGAATCCGGAGATTCGGTGATCTTCGTGGCAGAGGATGCGGACGGACGGTTGCTGGGCTTCACGCAGCTGTATCCGGCGAGATGCTCGGTGGCGATGCGCCGTTACTGGATCCTGTACGACCTGTATATCGACAGCAGTGCGCGTCGTGCAGGCGTCGGGAGAACCCTCATGGAGCGGGCCCGCAGTTTTGCCGCCGATACGGGTGCTGCACGCATCGATCTGGAGACTGCCGTGGACAATCTGCCCGCGCAACGTCTCTACAAGGAACTTGGCTACGCGCGTGAACAGCACTTCCTGAAGTTTTCGCTGGATGTGAGCTGACGCAAGAAGGCGCCGCTCAGAACCGTGGTGCCGGGGTCTGGCGCCGGCGTGGCGGGTCGAACACGGGCCCTTCAAGCACCTTCGCCCGCGCCATGACGCGGGTCCATTTGAGCTCGCGCATGTAGTAGATCTCGGCCCAGAGTTCATCGCCAGGCCGACCATGTGGCATGTCGAGTGAGGCCAGGGCCACATTGCTTTTCGCCGTAGGGCACCAGACCGCCGAGGTGACGGTGCCCACCACCTTCCGCTGCCCGGCGCCGAAGATGAAGGAGTTGTTCGCGGGTTTGTTGCCGTCCACATCGAGCCGTACGAAGCGGTGGCGCGAGCCTTTCTCCCGCTCTGCAAGCAGCGCCCTTCGCCCGGTGAAGGGGCCCTTGCCGAAGTCCACCAGCCAGTCCAGTCCCAGCTCGAAGGGTGAGCGGCTGCGCCCGTGACGGATGCACTGCTCCGCCGGCACGAAATCCGCGCCGGCCATGATGAAGCCTGCCTCGATCCGGGCGATGTTGAGCGCTGCCGTGCCGATGGGGCGTATCAGGTGCTGCTCGCCCGCGGCAAACAGCGCATCCCAGAGCGGCAGGGCCAGAGCGGCCGAGGTCCAGAGCTCATAGCCCAGGTCACCGGTGAAGCCGGTGCGCGAGACCATCAACTCTCCGTCATGGAAGGGGTAGCTGCGCAGTTCGAAGGGCTTCAGCGTCTCGATGCCCGGCAGGCCCATCGACTGCAGCGTGGCGCAGGATGTCGGGCCCTGGACTGCAAGCCCCGCGACAGCGGCGGTCTCGTCGGTGATACGTACGTCAAAACCGAGCGCCGACCAGAGCAGCCAGTCGAGACAGCGTTCCTGGGAGCACAGCCGCCAGACATCCGGGGCCAGATGGAACAGCGTGCCGTCGTCCTGCACCTGACCGGCGTCGTCACACCACACGCCGTATCCCACGCGGTGCGTACGGATCTTGCGCACATCACGCGTGAACAGGCGGTTCAGGAAGGCCTCGGCGTCGGGGCCCTCGATGCGGTACTTCGTCATCGGGCAGATGTCGAAGACGGCCGTGGCGTTGCGGATGGCGAAGTATTCGAACTCGATCTGATCGAGTCGCTCCGCCGAGACATAGCCCTTCCAGTTGTACCAGGACTGCAATCCGTTCGCGGCGGCGATACGCGGGTGGAAGGGCGTCTCCAGCATCACGCTGGCATCGTGCGGTGCGCGGTCCGTGATGGTGTTCATGCTCCTTTCCTCCCGCGCAGGATTTCGCGCGCGCAGTTGCGTCCGGCGAGCCCCATGACGCCGCCGCCGGGGTGGGCGCCTGCGCCGCAGAGCCAGAGCCCATCGACCGGCATGGCGTACTGTGCGTGCAGCACGATGGGACGCATCATCAACAGTTGGTCTACCGAAATCTCGCCGTGGTGCCAGTGGCCTCCGCGCATCCCGAACTCCTGCTCCAGGTCGGGCGGAACCAGCAGTTCGCTCGCGCTCACGAGAGCGGAGATTCCGGGTGCCACGGTCTCGAGGCGCGCCATGACGGCCGCCTCGAACGCGGTCCTGGCAGTGGGCGTCCAGCCACCGTCAAGATCCACGGGCGCGTACTGCACGACCGCAGACAGGACATGCTTGCCTGCCGGCGCGAGTGAGGGATCGTGAACGGTAGGGAT
>JBILEG010000368.1:0-4010 GCA_044352225.1 Pseudomonadales bacterium
GATCCGCGATCACGAAGCCGCGCGTGCGCAGCGTCTGCGCATACTCCGCCGCATTCGCAAGCGCAATCGACGATTCACCGTGCACGCGGTGACCGCGCGTGGTCCGGCCGGTTTCGAGGCCAAGCACCGTACCCGTCACCACCGTGCTGCCGAGCAGCAGCACCACCCACTGCACAGGACGCACGAATTCGTCCCGCCGCGCGCCCCAGCGCATGCGTTTTGCGATGGGCAGTGCGCCCAAGGCGGACTCGATCAGCGCTGGAAGAAGGCTTGCCGTGGGTTGGCCCGGTAAGGTCTGGCGGAAGGCAAGACGCTCACCTTTGTCGCCCTGCGCACGCCCGAGCTCGGACACGTCGACGCCACACCCGCGCGCGAAACCGAGCGCAGCACCCGTGGCCTTGCCGCTGGCGTCGAAGGCGGCGGAGACCTGTGGCCCCAATTTCTCGATGACGGCGTCTTCCTGCAGGGCAGCAACTCCGCCCACCAGCACCGCGAGCCGTCGCGGCGAGGCGAACCATTGCGCCGCACCATGAGTAATGCGCTGCTCGTCGAGCCGCGCGCATACATCGGCGCGCAAGGCTTCTCCCAGCGCACGCAAGCTGCCCGGCGGAAGTTCTTCGGTGCCCAGTTCGAACAGCAGCTCGGTGGTGCTCATCCCTGTACCTCCGCGGCCGCCAGCAACTCCTTGCGCAAGGCCTCCGAGGCCATCGGGAAGCCAAGCGATTTGCGCATCCCGTAGTAGCTGTGCGCGACGGCGCGCGCGAGTGTGCGCACGCGCAGGATGAAGCGCTGCCGCTCCGTGACGGAGATCGCTTGCCGCGCATCCAGCAAGTTGAACGTGTGCGATGCCTTCAGCACCTGCTCATAGGCGGGCAATGGCAGTTCGCGCGCGATGAGCCGCTGGCATTCGCTCTCGTGCTTGTCGAAGCAGGTGAAGAGCCACTCGACGTCCGCTTCCTCGAAGTTGAAGCGCGACATCTCGACTTCGTTCTGGTGGAAAACATCACGGTAGGTGACGGGGCCTTGCGGGCCGTTCGCCCAGACCAGGTCATAGAGGCTGTCGACGCCCTGCAGATACATCGCGATGCGCTCGATGCCGTAGGTGATCTCGCCGGTCACCGGATAGCACTCGAGCCCGCCCGCCTGCTGGAAGTAGGTGAACTGCGTGACTTCCATGCCATTCAGCCACACTTCCCAGCCGAGGCCCCAGGCACCCAGTGTGGGCGATTCCCAGTTGTCCTCGACGAAACGGATGTCGTGCACCGAGGGGTCGATGCCCATGTAGCGCAGGGATTCTATGAAGCGATCCTGGAAATCGTCAGGCGAGGGCTTCATCACCACCTGGAACTGGTAGTAGTGCTGGAGGCGGTTGGGGTTCTCGCCATAGCGGCCGTCCTTGGGACGGCGCGAGGGCTGTACGTAGGCGGCATTCCAGTTCTCGGGGCCGATGGCGCGCAGGAAGGTGGCCGGGTGCATGGTGCCCGCGCCCACTTCCATGTCGAGCGGCTGCAGGATCACGCAGCCCTCGCGGGCCCAGAACTGCTGCAGGCGCAGGATCAGTTCCTGGAAGGTCTCGGGGGGCAGAGGCGTTGCTGCTGTGCTCATCGGAGGGGCGTCGGTGCCGGGCCTGAAGGCCGCCAAGTATAGGCGAAGCGCCTGCGCGCCCGATGCGCCCGCGCGCGGCTCAATGCGGGGGTTTTTGCAGCAGCGCGTAGTAGAAGCCGTCGTGCCCGCCGATGGCCGGCAACAACTGCAGCCCGTGCGGGAGATGCGTGTCACAGGGCAGTTCGATCGGCGTCACTCGCGCGCCGGGTGTGCGTTCCACAAACGCCGCGATGGTGTCTTCGTTTTCTGCCGGCAGCACCGAGCAGGTGGCGTAGAGCATGCGCCCGCCGGGGCGCAGCAAGGGCCAAAGGGCATCGAGGATCCGGGCCTGCAACGCGCTTGCCTCACGTATTTGCGCAGGGCGGCGCAACAGTTTGATGTCGGGATGGCGACGCATCACGCCGGTACCCGAACAGGGCGCGTCGACCAGAACGGCATCGAAGGCCTTGCCGTCCCACCACGCTTGTGGCTCGCATGCATCGCCCTCGCGCAGAGTTGCATGGAGCCGCAACCGCGCGAGGTTGTCGCGCACGCGCTCCAGGCGTTGGGGCTGTGCATCGAGCGCGAGCAGGTCGATGTTGCTGCAGCGCTCCAGAAGGTGCCCGGTCTTGCCACCCGGTGCGGCGCAGGCATCGAGGATGCGCTCTCCGGGCTGCGGATCCAGCAGACGGGCTGCCAGTTGCGCGGCCTCGTCCTGCACGCTCACCTCGCCCTCGGCGAAACCGGGGATCTCGTTCACGTCCACGGCGCGTGTGAGCACCACCGCATCCGGTGCGAGAGCACCCGGCTGCGCATCGAGGCCCGCCGCCGCGGCGCGGGCGAGCCAGGCGTCGCGGCTGCCGCGCGTGGCGTTCACCCGCAGCGTGAGCGGTCCCGGAACGTTGTTCGCCGCAAGGATCGCTTCGATATCCCGTGGCCACGCCGCCGTCAGTGCATCCACCAGCCACGCGGGGTGTGACACGCGTTGCCAGCGCTTGAGGCCCGCCTCCAGTTCTGCCGTGCGGGACTGATACGCCCGCAGCACCGCATTCACCAGGCCACGGGCCCAGGCTTTTTGCAGCGGCGCGCAGGCACTCACGGTCTGATCCACCGCAGCGTGATCCGGCACTCGCATGCAGCGCAGTTGATAGAGCCCGATCAGCAGCAACGCGCGCACATCGGTATCCCGCGCTTTCAGCGGCTTTGACAGCAGTGGGACCAGCAGCCCGTCGAGTTCCTGATAATGCCGGCACACGCCGAAGCAGAGTTCGCGCAGCAGGGCACGCTCACGCGGCTCGGTCTTGGCGGCTGCGCGCCGCAGGCCCTCGTCCAGCGTGTACTCACCCAGCAGTACAGGTGCGAGCACGCGGGCCGCCGTCGTGCGGGTGTTCTTCACCCGAAGCGTGCTCCGGGAGCGAACAGTCGGGCACGGCCGTTCAGGAGTTGCGCCGCCGTCATCGCGCGCCCGCCGGCGGGCTGCAGCTCCGTGAGGACCAGGGCGCCTTCGCCACAGGCCACGAGGATGCCCTCCGCTCGCGTGCCCAGCACGGTGCCGGGTTCGGCGGAGACCTCATCCGCTGCCAGGTGGCCGTTCCAGATCCGGAGCGCCTCGCCGCCGATCATCGCGTGGCAGATGTTCGCGGGATTGAAGGCGCGGATCCGCCGTGCTAGCACGGCAGCCGGCAGGCCCCAGTCGATGGCTGATTCTTCCTTGCGCAGTTTCGACGCGTAGGTGGCGGATGCGCTCTCCTGCGCGACGGCCACGGCAGAGCCATCGAGGATGCCGGGCAATGCCGCGAGCAGCGCTTGCGCGCCAAGTGAGCTCAGACGCTCGCGCAGACTTGCGCCCGTCTCGTCCGGAGCGATATAGCACGTTCGGCAGTGGAGCATCGCGCCCGTGTCCAGGCCCTCGTCCATCTGCATGATCGTGATGCCGGTCTGCGTGTCGCCTGCTTCGATGGCCCGCTCGATGGGCGCCGCGCCGCGCCAGCGCGGCAGCAGGGAAGCATGGACGTTGACGCAGCCAAGGCGCGGGATGCGAAGCACGGCTGCAGGCAGCAGCAGCCCGTAGGCCGCGACGATCATCAGGTCCGGGCGAAACGCGGCCAAGTCGGCCTGCGCTGCCGGCTCGCGCAGTGACAGGGGCTGCAAGACCGGCAGGCCGTGAGCGAGCGCGAGTTCCTTGACGGCTGAGGGCTTGAGCTGGCGTCCGCGCCCTGCCGGCCGGTCGGGCTGTGTATACACGGCCACGATGTCGTGCAGGCCCGCAGCAAGTACGGCCGCGAGGCCAGCGGCCGCGAACTCCGGCGTCCCCGCGAAAACGATGCGTGCGCGGGCATCATGCATGGGGTCTGGCACCGGCGCTCAGGCGGGCTGGCGCTGTTGTTTCTCGAGCTTGCTGCGGATGCGCTGGCGCTTGAGAGCCG
>JBILEG010000451.1:0-3241 GCA_044352225.1 Pseudomonadales bacterium
CCCGCGGCACACGCTGCTCGCGCTGGCCGGTGAGCGTGAACTGGCGCCGGAATTCGCGTGGCACGTGCGCAACATCAAGATGCGCGGCGCGGTGGCCAAGATCCATCTGCGCACCGATGGCCGTCATGGCATCGCTCCCGGCACGCACGCGATCGCTGCCGCCCTGAAACACGTCGAGCGCGCCTACGACGCATCGAAATACCACGAGATTTCTGCTGCGCCCTACCTCGAAGTGAACACGCGCGGAGACGCTGTGTCAGTGCATTTCCAGTATGCGCCGTACAAGCTCAAGGCCGGCGACTGGTCAACCGAGGGCAAGCGTCTGGAGGAGATCGCGCTCGCCACGCTCGCGCCCGTGTTCCCGGATCTGGCCGCATCGGTACGCGGCAGCCGCGTGCTCACGCCACTCGACCTCGAGCGCGAGTACGGGCTCACGGAAGGCGACATGAACCACGGGCAGCTGGCGATGGACCAGTTCTTCTACATGCGCCCGCTGCCCAACTGCTCCGACCACCACACGCCCATCGCAGGGCTGGTGCTGTGCGGCAGCGGAGTGCACGGCGGTGGCGGCATCAGCGGCGTGGCGGGTCGCAACGCGGCGAGGCAATACCTCGGCGGCCGAGTGGGCTAGGCTATTGGTCCAGATTCCGGCAAGGGAACGGACCGCATGAGCCAGAGCAGCCCCTCGCACACGCGCCGCCTCGCGCAGGCGGATGTCCTCGATCACATCGCCGACGTGGTGGTGGTGGGCTGCGGCGCCGCCGGCGCCAGTGCGGCCATATCCGCCGCCGAAGGAGGCGCGTCTGTGATCGTGCTCGAAGCGGCGAGCGCCGGCGGCGGCACCACGGCGATGGCCGGCGGCCTGATCTACATGGGCTGCGGCACACCGGTGCAGACCGCCTGCGGCTTCAGCGACACGCCTGAAGCCATGTACGAGTACCTGATCCGCGCAAGCGGCGCCAACGCAGATCCCGAACGCGTGCGGCTCTACGTGGAGGGCACCCTCGCCCACTACGATTGGCTCGTGGAACAGGGCATGGTCTTCAAGCCCGAGTACTACCCCAAGAAGAACACCAACACACCCGGCGACCAGTGCCTCATCTACACGGGCAACGAGGCCTGCACCGGCTTTGCCGAGTACGCCACACCCGTTCCGCGCGGCCACAAGGGCCAGGCGATGGGCGAAGGCGGCGGCGCCATGCTGATGGAAAAACTGATCGCCTCGGCGAAGGCGCGCGGCGTGCGCATCCTCTGCGACATGCGAGCACGCAGTGCGCTGGTGAACGAGGCCGGCGAAGTGGCGGGCATTGTGGCGCGCAATGAAGGGCGCGAGATCCTGATCGGCGCGCGCCGCGGGGTGGTGCTCTGCGCGGGCGGTTTCATCATGAACACCGACATGGTCGCGCGGCACGCGCCCTGGTTGCAGAACCACACCACGCTGAACGGCAACCCCAACGACGACGGCTCGGGCATCCGCATCGGCCTGGGCGCGGGCGGCGCCGCAATGAACATGAACGAGGGCTTCGTCTGCCTGCCGTTTTACCCGCCGGCAAGTTTCGTCGAGGCCATCATGGTCGACAGCCGCGGGCAGCGCTTCATCAACGAAGACTGCTACCACGGGCGCATGGGTGAGGCGATCCTCAAGCGTTACCCGGAGCGGCACTTCATGATCGTGGACGCCGGACACATGGGTGACTTCAACCGCCCTCCGCTCGGTGGCTTCAACGTGACCGCGACCGGCGACACGGCCGAGGAACTGGAAGCCGAACTCGGCATGGCGCCCGACACGCTCGCCCACACGATCCGCGTCTACAACCGCCATGCGCGTGAGGACGGTGACCCGCTGTTCCGCAAACATGCCGACTACGTGCGCCCCCTCGAAGGCCCCTACGCCGCCTGCGAGGTCACGCCGGGCTCAGGCGCTTTCTTCCCCGTGTTCACGCTGGGCGGGCTGCGCGCGCGCGCCACCGGCGAGGTACTGGACGAGGAAGGCAACGCGATCGCGGGGCTCTTCAGCGCGGGCCGCAACAGTTGTGGCCTGCCGCGCTCGGGCGCGGGCTATTCCAGCGGGATGTCGATCGGCGACGCGACTTTCTTTGGCCGCCTCGCCGGGCGGAGCGCCGCGCAATCACCCGTTCGGACCATGCCTGCTCCGGTCTGAAGACACTATCGTTCGCCGCTTCCCATCACCTGACTCCGAGGGCTGCCGCCATGACCCACGCCGAAGACACGCCCTACCGCATCGAGTCCGCGAAAATCCCCGAGCGCTACGCCCGTGGCTGGCATTGCCTCGGCCTCGCCTCCGATTACACCGCCGAGCCGCAGATGCTGAACTACTTCGGTACGCGCCTCGTCGCATATCGCGGAGAAGACGGCGTGGTGCGGGTCATGGACGCCTTCTGTCCGCACATGGGCGGCAACCTCGCCAAGGGCAAGGTCTGCGGCAACTCCATCGTCTGCCCCTTCCACGCGTGGAGTTGGGGGCCGGACGGGCGCTGCGACCACATCCCCTACGCGAACCGCATTCCGGCAAAAGCCCTGATCAAGTCCTGGCCCACACTGGAAGAGAACCACCTGCTCTTCGTCTGGAATGACCCGGAAAACCTCCCGCCCATCGAAGAGCAGCGCCCCCCGCGCGAAGAGCACTGCTTCAGCCCGGACTGGTCTGCATGGCACATCGAGAAGATGACCATCCACACCAACGCCCGCGAACTCGTCGACAACATGGCCGACTGGGCCCACTTCCCCACGGTGCACGGTGCGGCCTGCACGCGCTTTCGCAACATCGTCGAGCGACACAACTACACGCAGGAGTTCTGGGGCCACAGCGAGCGCCTCGCCGAGGGCAGTGAACTCTTCTCCCGCGCGATCTATCACGGCCCCGCCTACATGCTCACCTACCAGAGCGGCAAGTTCGACGGCGTGGACATGGAAGTGCGACTGCTGGTGAGCCACGTGCCGATCGACACCGAGAGCTTCGACCTGCGTTTCGGCGTGCTGGTACGCAAAGACCCGAATCTGAACGATGAGCAGAACGCCGCAGTGGTGGCGGGCTACGCGGAAGCAAACCGCTACGCGTTTTTCCAGGACGTCGAGATCTGGCACACCAAGTGCCGCGTCGACAATCCGCTGCTCTGTGATGGCGACGGCCCCATTCACAAACTCCGACAGTGGTACGCGCAGTTCTATGTTGACCGCGCCGAGGTGCCCGCGGCCTTTGCCGAGCAAAAGGTCTACGACC
>JBILEG010000040.1:0-13348 GCA_044352225.1 Pseudomonadales bacterium
TCACCAGCCTCACCAAGGAGGCCATGCCCGTCATCCGCTACCGCACGCGGGACCTCACGCGCCTGCTCCCCGGCAGCGCACGCACCATGCGCCGCATGGGCAAGATCACGGGCCGCAGCGACGACATGATGATCATCCGCGGCGTGAACGTCTTTCCTTCGCAGATCGAGGAGCAACTCCTCACCGTTCCCCAGCTCGCCCCGCACTACTACATCGAACTGCGAAAGGAGGGGCATCTCGACGAGATCGAGGTGAACGCCGAACTCAAACCCGGCGAGGATGCGAGCCAGCGCGAGGCCTGCGCCGCCGTGCTGCGGCACCGCATAAAATCCTACATCGGGGTGTCGGCACACGTGCACGTGCACCGGCCGGGCACGATCCCGCGTTCCGAGGGCAAGGCCAAGCGGGTAATCGACAAGCGCAAGGGCTGAGCCGCACTCTCAGCCCTCAGCCCTCAGCCCTCAGCCCTCAGCGTCCTCACGCCGGGCGCCGAGCCGCCAGGCCCTGGGGGTGATGCCGTACTCGGCCTTGAACAGGCGGTTGAAATGGGAGCTGTCGTTGAAACCCCAGCCGAAGGCGATATCCGTCACGCTCATGCCGCCCAGATCCTGACGCTCCAGCGCGCGTCGGCAGGCCTCCAGCCGCTGCAATTGCACGAAGCGTGAAACGGACTCCCCCTGCCGCCGGAACAGCATGTGCAGGTAGCGCGTGCTTATCCCTTCGGCCTGCGCGATGCGATCCGGGCAGAGCTGGGCATCTGCGAGGTGGAGATGGATGTAACTGCGCACGCGGCGCAGGTGTTCCTCGGCCAGATCCTCCGTCTCGGGACGCCGCTCCGGACCGAACTGCAGCGCCGTCACCAGCAGATCGAGCACATTTGCCTCCAGACGCTGCGTCACCGCAGGATCCAGACGATCGAGCCGCTCGCTGAGCGAAGTGACAAACTGGCTCAGCAGCCCGTTGACCGGTTCCTGCGCCGACATCCGTCGACCTAACCAGGCCTCGGGGCTGCGCACGCGCTCACGCAGCCTGTGCTCGGGTATGGCGAGCACGGCCTCGCGGTATCGCGTGGGGAAATGCAGGCTGTAAGGCTCTGCGGTACTGCAGATCACGAAGTCCCCGGGCCGCAGATGCGCCTCGCGCTCGCGCTGGCAGATCAGGGCCTCGCCCTCGAGCTGGAACTTCACGAGGTACCAGGCATCGCTCACGCGGGAGATATCCGAGCGACGGCGGTGCACGTCTATCGGCGTGCTGCCGATCACCGTGAGCGCGAGTTGGTCCAGCCGCGCCAACGAGACATCCGCCTCGAAGGAGCCGAGCGCGGTGCTGCCGGGTTCGCAGTGCATCGGGCAGAAAGTGCCAGAGACCACCTCGGAGAAGTAGTCGAAGCGTACGGCCGCGGGCTGTTCCGCGATCGGGAGCACCTCGTGCATCTCGTATTACCGCTGGGATTGCTGGGCGACATTCTTGTAATACCAGCCAATCCTCGCCACATTGATGTTCCGGGTCAAGCACGCAGGTGTCTCCGGTGGCACACTAGCCGCTCACCCGGTTTACGCGAGAGATGATGAACACACTGCCTGAGGCCATTAGGTCATTCGATCCACGCCACCTCGATGAAGCGTTCTATGCCGATCCCTTCCCGGTATACGCCGCCCTGCGCCTGCATTCGCCGGTGCACCGCTGCCCCGACGGCAGCTTTTTCCTCAGCCGCCACGAAGATCTGAACGCCGTCTACCGCAACGCGCGGGCATTCGTATCGGACAAGCGCCGCCAGTTCGAGCCTGCCTTCGGTGCGGGTTCGCCGCTCTACGAGCATCACACGACCAGCCTCGTCTTCAGCGATCCGCCACTGCACACCCAGGTGCGCAAAGCCATCGGCAACGCGCTCTCGGCACGCGCCGTCACGGCGCTTGAACCGGGGCTGCACGCGCTCGTACAGCGACTGCTGGACCTGATAGAGGCGGCAGGCCGATTCGATCTGGTGGAGGACTATGCCTCGGCAATTCCGGTCGAGATCATCGGGAACATGTTGCGCGTGCCGCACGACGAGCGTGGCCCCTTGCGCCGCTGGTCGCTCGCCATCCTCGGGGCGCTGGAGTTCGGGTTGAGCGCGGCAGGTCTCGCGGCCGGCAACCGGGCAGTGACTGAAATGCTCGCATTCCTGGACACGCTGGTGCAGCGCCGCCGCGGCGCCCTGAGCGATGCAGACGACGACCTCCTCGCGAGACTGCTGCGCTGGGAGTCAGAGGGATTCCGCCTTTCCGGACATACCCTCTACCACCAGTGCATCTTCCTGCTGAACGCAGGCCATGAAACCACCAGCAACCTGATAGCCAATGCCGTACACCTGCTGCTCACGCACCCGGAACAACTCGAGCGTCTGCGCGCAGATCCCGCGCTTGCCGGCAGTGCGATAGAGGAGGTGCTGCGAATGGAAAGTCCGAACCAGTTGGGCAACCGGACGGTGGCAGAAGAGGCGGAGATCGGAGGTACGCTGATGCCCGAGGGAAGCATCCTGACCTTGTGCATCGGCGCTGCGAATCGCGACCCGGCGGTGTTCGCCGATCCGGACCGCTTCGACATCGGCCGCCACCCGAACCCGCATCTTGCCTTCGGCGCTGGCATCCACACCTGCGCGGGCCTGAACGTCGCCCGCCTGGAGGCACAGGTCGCCGTTATCGGCCTGATCCAGCGCTTCCCCGGATTGCACATGCGGGGCGAGCCGGTACGGGCTCGCCGGGCGCGCTTCAGGGGCTTCGAGGCCGTTCCGCTCGCCGTTCGCTGAAACCGGCGCCGCCCGCGCCCTCAGGGCTGAACCGGCTCCGCGCGCGCGAAGACACGCACCCCGCCGATCCAGGTCTGCAGTACCTGAGTGCCGGCAATACGGGGCGGTGATTCCTGCAGCGGGTCACGGTCCAGCACCACCAGATCAGCGCTTTTCCCCGCTGCCAGCACACCCACCTCGTGCTGCAAGCCCATTTCCCGGGCAGCGTCCACGGTGAAGCTGCGCAGTGCCTTCTGCGCGTCGGCTCCACCCTTGACCGCGTCGGCGATGGTCTGCCACAGAGAGGGCGTCACCCGCAAGGCTGCGCGCGGCTGCACCGGTTCACCCGGTACCGCTGCCGTGTAAATGCCGGGAGTCTCGGGCCGCTCGGCTGCGAGCGAGGCCGGATCGGCTACGGGTGGGTCGGGGGATTGCACGGCAGCCGGCTCTGGATCAAGTTCGATCCGGAGCCTTGCACCGGCCTTCGTTGCAGCAAGCTCCCGCATCACCTGCTGCAGCAACAACCGCTCCCGGGCGCCACACGCCGGCCAATGACCGATGCGCAGATGAAGCACGGAGGCATGCTGGCGCTCACGCGCCAACAAGGCGGGCAGCGCGTCCACGGCAACCCTCGGCAAGCGCAGGCCCACTACCCCCTCGCTGGCACGCTGCTGCACGTCGACATCGGGGGCCGCAGGCGGCGCTAATGCGAACGCCTGCGCCTGCGCGGCGGGGGCAGAGACGGGATCCGTCTCCGTTTCGATGCAAGGCGGAGGGGCACGATCCGCATCGGGATCCCGCGCGTCGAGCAGACCAGGCATCAGGGTCTTGCCCTGCAGGTCTTCCAGCCGCGTGGCGGCATCGGTGAGCGGCTCTATGTCCGCTTCCTCGCCCAGCGCAATGACGCGACCCTCCCGCACGGCGAGGGCACGCACCTCTGGCATACGCGGATCCAGCGTGATGATCCTGCCGTTGAAGAACACCAGATCCGCCACGCCGTGGCGCGCGGCCGCACGATCCGCAGGCGAGCGGGCATCACCGGGGGAGCAGGCCATCAGCGCCGGCAGGACCAACACCGGTATCAGCCGGCCGAGCAACGTCGCGACACCGTAACGATGCATGGATCTGGACGCATCCTGTGCGGGAACACCACATGATCGCCCAGACGGGCTGGCGCGCCCACCTTGGCGTAGGCGCCTGCGAAAAAAAACCCCGGCCGGAGCCGGGGTCTGCGCACGTGCCGGCCGGGGCCGGGCGGTTATCAGAAGTTGTAGTCGAGGGTCACGCCGTAGGTACGGGGCATCGCGTTCACCCGACCAAACGGACCGTTCGCGGCATAGGCCGCCAGGAAGTAGTCCTCGTCAGCGATGTTGTTGCTCCACAGGGTGGTGCGCCACTTGCCGTCCTCGCTCCCGACGTGAACCCGTGCGTTCATCACGGTGTAGTCCTCGACTGCCTGCTCGGCAAGCCGTGCCGTGGTGGCGTCCTTGTAGCTGAAGTCCCAGGCTACGCCCATCATCAGGCCGTCGGTGAGGTTCCACTCGTAGCCGATGGTGCCGTTGTACTGCCACTCCGGCGACATGGCGAGTTCGATGCCGGAGACGTCGACGTACTTGAGGCCGCTGCCATCCGGAACCCAGGTGCTGGTGGGATCTACCGCTTCCCACTCCTTCACCTCGGTATCGAGCCAGGCGGCGCCCAGATCCACGCTCAGGCCCTCGGCAGGCAGCCAGCGCAGTTCGAGCTCGGCCCCTTTTATCTCGGACTTGGGAACGTTGGTGAGACCACCGATATTGCCCACGAAGGTGACGGCGATGTCCTGCTCCTGTTTGTCCTCGTAGTCGTAGAAGAAGGTCGCCGCGTTGATCTGCATCGCGCCTTCGAGCAGCGTCGCCTTCAGGCCGAGTTCATAGGAGGTGAGCTCCTCTTCCTTGTAGGGAATGAGCTGCGTCTGCGCGTTGCTGTTGGCACCATTGAAGCCGCCGGACTTGAAGCCCGTGCTGATGGTGAAGTAGGCAAGCACGTCGTCGTTGAAGGCGTAGTCCACGGCTACCTTGCCCATCCACTTCTCGGTCTCGATGGTGTCGACGTAGGGGTGGAAAGCGTCGTTCGGGTTGCCGCCGCTGCTGACCAGCGAGAAGAAGTTCAAGGGCGAGCCGGGCACGTCATCGACGGTGCCGCAACTGCCGGGCGTCAGGCTGGTGCCGAAAGCGAAGTTCAGGAAGCCCGCAAGCGAGCCGTCACCGGTGTCGTAGGTGCAGCCTTCCCAATCACGCTCCTCTTCGGTGTAGCGCAGACCCACCGTCAGGCGCAGCGCGTCCGTGGCGTTCCACTCTACGTGGCCGAACACGGCCTTGGAGGTGGTGTCCTGCGAGTAGAGCGTGTCGAGTTCGAGAATGGGAGCGAACCGGAAGGGCGCAACGCCCCACGCCACCGAACCGCGGCCGAAGAGCGAATCACCCATGTAGTAGTTGTACCACTCGTCGACGGTGTCGTCGGAGTAGTACAGACCGGCGATCCAGAGCAGGTTGTCAGTCTGGCCCGAGAGCCGCAGTTCCTGCGAGAACACCTCGAGCTCCGAGGTGTTGATGTTGCTCGAATCCACGTAGGCACCGCCGTCTGCGTCGAAGGACTCGCGGCGCTCGAACTTGTCATAAGCGGTGATGGACGTGAGCGTCATCCCGCCCAGATCCCAGTCGAGGCGCGCCGAGGCGCCCTTCAGGTCATTGTCACGCTGCGGGCGAATGCTGACCACCTCGTCGAAACCGTTGCGGCGGGTGATGGTGGAGTTGGTCCAGTCGGCGGCTTCGTTGTCGTTGGTGCTGTACCAGGGTGGCGTTTCGCCAAAGTTGGCACCGGTGGGCAACAGGTACTGGTCGGCGGGTGTGTAGGGCAGGCTGAACGGGGACGCCAGGCCCACATCGAGACCGTTGTAGGCCGTCGACGCGGCGTTCTCGCCTTCGTCTTTCACGTAATGCGCATTCAGGAGTAGCGTGGCGGACTCGTTGAGATCGATTTCCAGCAGGCCGCGAACCGCGCCCGAGTCCTGCTCGCCGAGTTCATCGTTGCGGGTGAGACTCTTCTGCCAACCCTCACCGGAATCGACTTTCTTCACAGCGACGCGGCCACGCGCGCCATCGGTGAGCGGACCGCTCGCGAAGGCTTCGAGTTCCAGCGTCTGGTAGCGCCCATAGGACGTCGAGAAGCCGGCCTCGAACTCCTCGGTGGGCTTCTTGCTGATGAAGTTGATCGAACCGGCCGTGGTGTTGCGCCCGTACAGGTCGCCCTGCGGGCCTTTCAGTACCTCGACGCGCTCGACATCGAAGATCGCACCACGGGTCATCACGCTGTAGGGCAGCGCGACCTCGTCGAAGTAGAGGCCCACTGTGGAGGAGGCGCCCACGTTGTAGTCCTGGAAGCCGACGCCGCGGATCGTGTAGACGGGCACACCGAGCGAGAAGGACTCGTTTACGGTCAGGCCCGGCGTGTGCAGAGCGACATCCTGCGCCGTCCTGACGCCCATCTCTTTCAGCCGGTCGCCGGTGAAGGCGTTGATGGTGACACCGACGTCGTTGATGCCCTGCTCGTGTTTCTGCGCGGTCACGACGACCTCTTCGATCTGCTGCGCTGCCGAGGCTGTCATGGCCACGCAGCAGAGCGCGATCGCCCCTGCGAGTGCGCTGCTACGGATACCGTGGTTGGTGCTCATCTGCGTCCCCTGTCGTCGTTGATGTTCGGTTGGCGGGCAGCATGGACGCGATCCGCGCCACCCTGATGCAGGAGTCAAGCAGCCCGCCGCCCCGATGTCGAGACTGTAAGGGAAACCGCCGTTGACTCAGGGCGAAGTCGCTCACAGCCCAGGCGGCGTGCGCTCGAGGAAACCTGCGGCGCGGCTGAAGACATGTCCCGCACGGAGCAGCTCGATGTCACGGCGAAGCGGCCCTATCAATTGCAGCCCCATGGGCAAACCCGTGGCCGAAAAACCTGCCGGCACGGCGACGATGGGGCAGCCGCTCATCGTTCCACCGATCACCACCTCCATCCAGCGGTGATAGGTATCCATGGCCCGGCCCGCGACCTCCCGCGGCCAGTGGGTGGCCGCATCGAAGGGGAAGACCTGCGCGGTGGGCAGCGCAAGCACATCAAAACGTTCGAAGAGGGCACTGATGGCGGCATACCACTTCGCCCGCATTGCCATCGCCTCGCTCACTTGCTCGCCTGTGAGCCCCAGACCACCCTCGACTTCCCAGACCAGTTCGGGCTTGAGTTGCGCGCGTGTTTTCGGGTTCTGGTAGAGCGGGCGCGCCCAGGCGGCCGCCCCCCAATGTCGTAACACAAGCCACGCTTGCCACAGCCGCGACATGTCGAATCCGGGACTCGCATCGGAGACGGTGCAACCCAGCGCCTCGACACTCGCGAGCGCCTTGCGACAGAGGGGCAGCACGCCCTCCTCCATCGGCAGGTAACCGCCGTAATCGCCCAACCAGCCGATGCGCAGCCCGCGCAGGGCGGTTTCGAGAGGCGCGGCAAAGCGCGCGGGATCGATATCGAGGGACAGCGGATCGCGCGGATCCTGCCCCGCCATGGTCGAAAGCAGACGGGCCGCGTCGGGCAGATTGCGCGCCATCGGGCCTGCGGTGCTGAGGAGGTCGATGTAGTCCGGCCCATCGCCGGGCACGGTGCCCAGCGTCGGTCTGAAACCGATCACGTTGTTCCAGCCCGCAGGGTTGCGCAGAGAGCCCATCATGTCGCTGCCATCGGCCACCGGGAGCATGCGCAGCGCGAGTGCCACCGCGGCACCACCGCTCGACCCTCCGGAGGTGCGCGTGGGGTCCCATGCGTTGCGCGTCACCCCGAACACGGGGTTGTAGCTCTGCGAGCCGTAGCCGAATTCGGGCACATTGGTTTTGCCGATGAACAGTGCTCCGGCCGCGCGGATACGGCCGATGAAAACCGAGTCCATCGTCGCCACGGTGCCCTGCGTGAGCGGAGTGCCGCTGGACGTGCGCAAACCACGGACACCCACCAGGTCCTTGGCGGCATAGGGCATGCCGTGCATCCAGCCACGCCACTGCCCCCGCGCGAGCTCGGCATCGCAGGTCTTGGCTTCCGCGAGCAGGTCGGAGGCGCTACGCAGAGAGACGATCGCGTTGACCCGCGGGTTGTGCGTCTCGATCTGGGCGAGGTAGGCCTTCATGACCTCCGTGCAAGAAATCTTGCGGCTGCGGATGGCCTCCGAGAGCGCCAGGGCATCGAGACCTGCAATGGGACCTCCCGGCAACGCAGGCGCTTGGGCCGCCAGCGACGGCGCCCCGGCCAGCGTGACACCCGCGCCAAGGAGCGCGGCTCCGCGCAGGAATCGACGCCGTGTCCCGCTCTCCGGTTGGATCTCATGTCCCCGTGAGAGCGCGCCATGCGCGCGACTCAACCCCTCTGCAAGCACTGGAGAATCACCCGCAACCCCGCACGACATGCGCGCCCCCTCTGATCCTCAATTCCCGCCCTGCCCCGCCGCAAGGCGCGCGAAATCGGGCATCGCCCGATCGATCGCGGCGCTCTGGTGCGCTTGCAAGTCCTGCCCGCCCAACCCCGCCATGATGGGCTCGAAAGGATCCTGCACACCGCTCGGGATGCCGCTCAGCTCCTCCAATACCGTGAGCCCGTAAAACGGCACGGTAGGGGCATGGTATCCGCCCTCGTGACACAACAGCAGGCGCCCGCCGCAAAGCTCCTCTGCCACTGCCACCATCCGGCGCGTGAGCGCCCGGTAGCCACCGCTGTGCATCTGCATGCGGCCGAGCGGATCGTAGGCGCCCGCATCAAAACCCGAAGGCAGGATGATCAGCTGAGGACGATACGCCCGCAGCGCGGGCAGCACGATGCGATCCCACGCCGCCTCGTAAGCGCCCGTGCCGGAACCCGGCGGCAGCGGCACGTTGATGCAGAAACCCTCGCCGGCGCCTTCGCCGCGCTCATGCACATGCCCCGAATCCGGCGGGAAACAGTTGTCCTGGTGCACAGATATGGTCAGCGCGCGCGGATCGGACCAGAACGCGCTCTGGGTACCGTTGCCGTGGTGCACGTCCCAGTCGACGAAGGCGATGCGTTCAAGGCCATAGTGCGCGAGTGCGTGGAAACCGGCGATCGCTGCATTGCCGAAGATGCAGAAACCCATACCCATGTCGGCCACCGCGTGGTGCCCGGGCGGACGCACCAGCGCGTAGGCATTGTCGATCTGCCCGGCCATGATCGCTTCGAGCGCTGCCAGCACACCGCCAGCCGAGAGCATCGCGATCTCGTAGCTGCCGCGCCCCATGGGCGTGAAAGGGCCGGCATCGCCGCCGATGCCCGCGCTCAGCATCTTCACGCGTTCAAGGTGCTCACGCGTGTGGAATCGCAGGATCTCTTCCTCCGTAGCCTCGCGAGGCTCGATGACCGAGAGGTGCCTCAGCATCCCGGATACCTCGACCAGATTGCGTAAGCGGCGCTTGGTCTCGGGGTTCTCGGCGTGTTCGTAAGGCTGCACCGGATTGCCGTAGGGCACGATGCCGGCGTAATTGCCCGTGTTGTGCCACATGTACAGCTCGTGACAAACGAAACCGGTGCGACGGGTGGGCATGCGTGGCTCCTCGGGTTGCTCGCGGCGCTGCCGCGGATGGGTGTCTGGCCGCGATTAGAGCAGATCGCTCCAACGGCCGGTTGGCTGGCCGCGAAACGCCGGTTGACGAGGAGCGAAGCCCTCGGAGTTCCCTCGGGGTCAACCCGCGGCTTCACACCCGGCATGGCGCGGGATCCAGTCTCTGTGATTCCCTTGAATCGATAACTTCCCGAGGATCTGCGCGATGAGACCTGTGACACCACGCCTCGCAAGTGCCCTGCTGCTCTCTTCTCTCGCCTTCAGTTGCGGTGCGGCACCCACCGGCACCGGCCCGGCAGCGCTGCTGCTCACCGGAGGCAAGGTCCACACGCCGGGTGGCGTTGCCGAGGCCATGGCAGTGGATGCGGGCGGTGTGATTCTCGCTGTTGGCAGCGCAAGAGAAGTATCCGCGCTGAAAACGGGAAGCACGCGAGTCGTCGAACTCGCAGGCGCCAGTGTGCTGCCCGGATTCCATGACGTTCACGTGCACCCCGTTTTCGGCGGCATCCTCGAGAAACAATGCAAGATCGCCCAGGGCGCAGCGCTTGAGGCCATCCAGGCGCGCGTGAAGGAATGTGTCGCCAAGGCCGCGCCGGGAGAGTGGATAACGGGCGGCCAGTGGGATGCATCTGCTATCGGCCGCATACCCGACAGGAGCATGCTCGACGCCGTCGCGCCCCGTAACCCCGTGTGGCTCCATGACACAAGCGGCCACTCCACCTGGGCAAACAGCAAGGCTCTGGAGGCAGCGGGAATCTCCGGCAAGACACCCGATCCGGCGGGCGGAATCATCGAGCGCGACGCCCGCGGCGAACCCACGGGCATCCAGCGCGAAACCGCAAACGGCCTGATCCAGGCCCATGTGCCGCCGCCCAGCGCCGAACACACGCAGGCCGCGCTCGAATGGGCCCTGCAGAACATGCTCTCTTACGGCATCACTTCCTTCACCGAAGCATCGCTGGGCTTCTCTGCCGGGCTCCCGCGCGAGGCCGGCGTGTGGCGCACGGTGGCCGATCAGGGCAAGCTGAAACAGCGCGCACGGCTCTGCCTCACCTGGGCACCGGGCAATGCCGAAGCCGAGTCCGTGATCGCCGGTCGCAATGCCTACACGCGGGAACGGCTGTCGCCGGACTGCGTGAAGATCTTCCTGGACGGCGTCCCCACCGACAGCCACACGGCGGCGATGCTCGACGATTACGCGGGAACGGTGGAAGGCCGCAACGACGAGGCTGCACGCAAGGGCCTGCTGCTCGTGCCGCAAGCGCAACTCGATGAGGCCGTCACCCGCTTCGACAGCATGGGGCTCACGGTGAAGTTCCACGCCGCCGGCGATGCCGCGGTGCGCGCGGGCCTGCACGCGGTGGAGGCTGCGCGCAAGGCCAACGGTTTCAGCACGCTTTCGCACAACGTGGGGCATTGCACCTTCGTGGCCAAGGAAGACCTGTCGATCGCGCGCCGCGTCGGTGCGGCCTTCGAGATCTCGCCTTACCTCTGGGATCCGAGCCCCATCAACGACGACATCACCAAGGCGATCGGCCCCGAGCGCATTCGCCGCGTCTGGCCGGCGCGCGAGATGATCGACGCAGGCGCGCTGGTGGTGCCGGGTTCGGACTGGGCAGTGGTGCCCTCGGTGAACCCGTGGATCGCCGTGGAAACGCTGGTCACCCGTGAGAATCCCGGCGGCAGCAGCCGCTCCTTCGGCAAGGAGCAGGCCATCACGGTAGCCGAGGCCATCCGGCTCTTCACCGAGAACGCCGCCCGGCATGAAGGCAGCGAGGACAAGCTCGGTCGCATCGAGCCGGGCATGCTCGCCGACCTCGTGGTAGTGGATCAGGACCCCTACGCCGTTGCCGCCAATCGCCTTGCGCAGACGAAAGTGCTGAAGACGATCATCAATGGCGAGATCGTCTACGAGAGCGCCGCTCCCTGATCACTCCTTTACATGGTTCTCGAGGCTGTACTTCAGGAAGAAGTCAGCCTCGGCCCAACCGGGGTAGAGCGCTGTCATCTGTGCCATGGCCTCGCGGCGGGTTTTGGCCGCGAGCGTGATACGGGTGTAGTCGTCGATGTAAGCCATCACCGTGTCGAACATCGACATGTCTGTGACCTCGCCGTGGCCCGGATAGACGGTGGGATTGCGTACGGCGTATTCGCGCTTGATCCGCCCGAGTTCCGTTTTCCAGTTGGCGATGTCCTGGCGGCTGATGTCATCGCCCAGCCACAGATGCACGCCGTTGTAGCCAAAATCGGAGAGGAAGATCGCATTGAGCTCGGGGCTGTAGACCGTTGTCATGTAGTCGGCTTCGGCCGGCAAGTAGTCCGTCGTGAGCTCCAGCGTGCCGCCGCCGTCCAGCGTGAGCGTCTTCGAGGGCAGCACCTCGATCCAGTTCTCGTAGTCGAAGCCACCGGGGTTCTGCGGTGTCTTCGGCTTCAGGGCGGGCTCGAGCGCGGGCTCTGCGCCTGTCTCGCCGCCGGAATCCATGTAGACGGCGTAGGCCTTGATGGCCCGCTTGATCTCCTCGGTCGCCACGACGATGCGCGCCTCCGGAAATGCCTGACGGAAACGCGCCATGCCGGTGAAGTGATCCGTATGCCCGTGCGTGATGAGAATGTGCGTGAGCGGGAGTTTCTTCGCCTTCACCTGCTCGATGAACCGGTCCGCCTCATAGCTCTTGCGCTGCACATCCATAACGATCTGGGTCTTGCCGTTCGAAAAGATGAACGAGTTCACCGACGCAAAGCCGCCACGGTACATCTCGACTTCGAGGGCGCCGGCGCGTGCGCCCGCCACCAGACACAGGGCCAGAACCGCAGACACGAGAGCGAGCGCGCGCGCAGCCATAAGAACCTCCAGCGGGACAATCGGGATAGCGCGCCGGGTATGGACGGTCACGCGAGACACAGCCCGGAGTCTCTGCCGCGCCAGAAACCCGTTCTTTACTGGCAGGGAACACCGGATTGTCTGCGCGGGAAACGCCCCACCCCGAGTGCGGTAATCCTGCAAAGGCCCCGGCGCAAGGGGTGGCGGCAGCGCCGGATGCTCGCTTAGCATTCAGGTCGCTCGACAAAGATTGCCCACCACAAGGCACACGCGCGCCGTGATCAGGGCACCCACAGAAACGGAGACCACAGCCATGACGTCGCCCAAGCCACGCCTGATCGCCACCGCCATTGCCCTCGCCCTTTCGCCCGGTTTCGCCGCCGCACAGGTACTCGACGAGATCGTCGTCACCGCGCAGAAGCGCGAGCAGAACCTGCAGGATGTCGGCATCTCCATCAGCGCCTTCAGCGGCGCGCAGATGGAGAAACTCGGCTTCGAGAACGCGCAGGAGATCACCACCATGACTCCAGGCGTCTCCACCATCCAGCCAAACGGCGAGGCCAACTACGGCATCGCCATCCGCGGCGTGGCCACGAGCGATTTCACGACAAACGTCGAGAGCCCGGTCGCGCTCTACCTCGACGAGGTCTACATCAGCCAGATGTCGGGCGCGGGCTTCATGCTCTATGACATGGAGCGCGTGGAGGTCCTGCGCGGCCCGCAGGGCACGCTCTTCGGTCGCAACGCCACGGGAGGCCTCGCGCATTTCGTCTCCAAGAAGCCCACCCAGGAGTTCGGCGGCTACGTAAAGGGCACGATCGGCGATTACGAGCAGTACAAGGTCGAGGGCGCCGTTGGTGGCGGCATCACCGACACCCTGTCGGCTCGCTTCTCGGGCTCCTGGAAGCAGGCCGATGGCTACATCGACAACCGCGTGACGGGTACGGACCTCAACAACCAGGACGACGACAGCTTCCGCTTGCACCTCGCCTGGGATCCCAGCGACTGCGTCTCGGTGTTGCTCTCGGCACGCAAGGCACAGCAGGACATCGACACGGGCTCCTGGCAGCACGTCACATCGAACATTCCCGGCACGCTCACCCCGGACGAAGAGAACGTGGTG
>JBILEG010000369.1:0-3979 GCA_044352225.1 Pseudomonadales bacterium
TCGGTATCACGGGCTTTGCCTTCGACATGAACGTGGCCTGCTCCTCGGCAACCTTCGGCATCGACCTCGCCCGCTCCCAGGTGCAGTCGGGGTCGGCCCGTGCGGTACTGGTGATCAGCCCGGAGATCTGCTCCGGCCACCTCGAGTGGCGCGACCGGGATTGCCATTTCATCTTCGGCGATGCCTGCACGGCCGTGCTGGTGGAGCGGGAGCCCTCGCCCACTGCCGTGGCACCGTTCCGAATTGTGGATTCACGGCTGAAGACCACGTTCTCGAACAACATCCGCAACAACTTCGGATTCCTCAACCGCGCGGCCCCCTCCGGCATCGGCGCGCGCGACAAGCTCTTCCGGCAGGACGGGCGCAAGGTGTTCAAGGAAGTCTGTCCGATGGTGGCCGAGATCATCCTCGCCCAACTTGGCGAACTGGCAATCGGCGTTGAATCGGTGCGGCGCTTCTGGCTGCACCAGGCCAACCTGAGCATGAACCAGCTGATCAGCCGCCGCGTGCTCGGCCGCGAGCCCGAGCCCTCCGAAACGCCGGTGATCCTCGATCGCTATGCGAACACGAGCTCGGCCGGTTCGATCATCGCCTTCCACCAGTACCGGGAAGACATGAAACCGGGCGAGCGCGGTGTGATCTGTTCCTTCGGCGCGGGTTATTCGGTGGGCAGCGTGGTGGTGGAGCGGGCGGGCTGAGGGTTCCAGCAGCGCGGTAGATGCACCGCGGCCGGTTCAGTCTTCGCGTGGGTCGCGCAGCGCGCGGCGGATCTGTTCGGTGCTGAAGCCGCGCGTCTGCAGGTGTCGGGCCTGGCGCTGCCACTCTGCCGACGATGCCGGAGCCTCCTCGCCGAACCGTCGCGCCCGGATGCGTCGCAACAGTTCCACCCACTCCCCTGACTTTGGCTCGACGCAGGCCTCTGCAATCGCCGCGTCCACGCCCTTCTGGGCGAGTTCGTAGAGGATACGCTGCGGGCCGTGACCACGGTTGCGATGCATGCGGACGAAGGCTTCGGCGAAACGGTTGTCGTCCAGAAGGCCTTCGGCCTGCAAGCGATCGAGCTCTTCGTCGAGTTGCGGGGCGCTGCCCAATTTCTGGAGGAGTTTCTCGCGCAGCTCACGGGTGCTGTGCTCACGACGTGCGAGCAGATCCAGCGCCGCCCGGCGGATGACGGGCCCGTCGGCCGGCGCCGAGGTATCCGCGCGCTTTCTGCGCAAGGACACGGTGGCGGTCCGGCCGAAGGGCCCGGGGCTCAGACTATCTCAGGCTTTTTCGGGCTTCTCGGGCTTCTCGGCGGCCTCGCCCTGCGCGAGCGCCTTGGCACGCACCTCGCCCTCAAGGATGGCGGCAACCTCGCCGTTCTCCAGAAGGTAGCGGCAGGCGTTGGCCTTACCCTGGCCGATACGGTCTCCCTTGTACGAGTACCAAGCGCCGGACTTCTCGACGATACCCATCTTGCTGCCGATATCGACGATCTCACCCATGCGGTTGATGCCCTTGCCGTAGAGGATGTCGAACTCGGTCTCGCGGAAGGGCGGCGCGACCTTGTTCTTCACAACCTTGACGCGGGTTTCGCTGCCGGTGACCTCGTCGCCTTCCTTCACTGCACCGATGCGGCGGATGTCGAGGCGCACGGAGGCGTAGAACTTCAGGGCGTTGCCGCCCGTGGTGGTTTCCGGCGAACCGAACATCACGCCGATCTTCATGCGGATCTGGTTGATGAAGATCACGAGCGTGTTGGAGCGGTTGATGTTGCCCGTGATCTTGCGCAGCGCCTGGCTCATGAGACGCGCCTGCAGGCCTACATGGGTGTCGCCCATCTCGCCCTCGATCTCGGCTCGGGGCGTGAGCGCAGCGACGGAGTCGATGACCACGACGTCCACCGCGCCCGAGCGTACGAGCATGTCTACGACCTCAAGGGCCTGCTCGCCCGTGTCGGGTTGGGAGACGATGAGGTCTTCGACATTGACGCCCAGTTTTTCGGCATAGCCGGGGTCCAGAGCGTGCTCGGCATCGATGAAAGCGGCGGTGCCGCCCATCTTCTGGCATTCGGCGATGACCGAGAGCGTGAGCGTGGTTTTGCCGGAGGATTCCGGGCCGTAGATCTCGACGACCCGGCCCTTGGGCAGGCCGCCGATGCCGAGGGCGATGTCGAGTCCGAGAGAGCCGGTGGAGATGGCCGGGATGGCCTCGTGCTGCCGGTCTCCCATGCGCATCACGGTGCCCTTCCCGAACTGGCGCTCGATCTGGGCAAGCGCGGCATCAAGGGCTTTTTGCTTGTTCGCGTCCATAGCTGCTTCCTTAACTGTGACGGGTGTGGATGAACCAGGCCTGTATATTCAAACAGTATCGAAAAAAAATAGCCAGCCCTGGCAACGGCCGTACGCATGCATCCTTGCAGGGGCGGGGGAACGGCCGTCTGCGACACTATACTGCAAGCCAGCGGCACGCCAGAACAGCCTTGTCTCAACCGTCTCCGGCGCCCGCCCTCTCCCCTAAACAGAGCCACGCATCCCCATGAGTGACCTTCAGACCGAGGTGGAAAAACACGGCCGTCGCGGCGTTGCAGCATTGCGATCAGGTGACGTAGCGGGCGCGCGCCAGGCCTTCCGTGCGGCTGTCGCAGCAGATGCAGGCAACCTCGATGCTTGGCTCGGGCTCGCGTTCGCCTGCGCGAAGCTCGGCGATGACACCGCCACGTTGGCCGCCGTGGATCGGGCCCTTGAGATCGACCCGCGCCACTTGCGCGGGCTGATCTTCAAGGCCGATCACCTCGTCTCCACGTCAAAGCACGGCCCTGCGGTGGCGTTCTATCGTGCGGCGTTACGGGTGGCCGGCGACACCGCGCAGCCGCCCGATATCCAGGCCGCACTCGATCGCGCACGCGGTGTGGTCGAACGCAATGCAGCTGCCGTGCAGCAGCGCCTCATCGATGGCCTGAAGGCGAGTGGCCATGATCCCGCCGCGGCCAGCCCCCGGTTCGCGGCATCAGTGGAGATCAGCCTCGGGAAGCGACAGGTCTATCACCAGGGGCCCACGCGCTACTACTTCCCCGGCTTGCCGCAGCGGCAGTTCTACCCGCGCGAGGAGTTCGGCTGGGCACCGGCCGTTGAGCGCGCCAGCGAGGCAATCGCGGCGGAACTGCGCGCGCTGCTGGCGGAAGGCGGGCACTTCTCTCCCTACCTTCAGTCGAGCGCCAACCAGCCCGCAATGAACGAGCGCGGCCTGCTCGACAGCGACGACTGGTCGGCGTGTTACCTGATCCAGAACGGCGCGGTCACGGCCGTTGGTGACCGTTGCCCGCAGACGCTCGCAGCGCTCGAGGCCGCGCCGGTACCGCGCATACCGGCGCGATCACCGAATGTACTGTTCTCGAGGCTTGCGCCGCACACGCGCATCCCGGCACATAACGGTTTTCTGAACACGCGGCTGATCTGCCATCTTCCGCTCATCGTGCCACCGGCCTGCGGAAGGCTGCGCTGCGGCAGCGAAGAGCAGGCGTGGGAGGAAGGCCGGCTGATGGTCTTCGACGATTCGATCGAGCACGAGGCGTGGAACGACAGCGATGCGGAGCGCATCGTGCTGCTCTTCGAAATCTGGCGGCCGGAGCTCGACGAGCGTGAACGCGCTGAGGTGTCTGCCCTGCTCGCCCTGAGCGGGCAGTACGCGGAATGAGTGTGTCTAGGCACTCCTCGCAGGCTGGAAACGCGCAGTAAGCCAGAAGGTCGAGCCCTTCCCGGGCTCGCTGGACACACCCGTGTCGCCACCCATCAGGCGAGCGATTTCACGCGTGGTGGACAAGCCCACACCGAGCCCGCCATGGCGGCGCGTGGCCGAGGAATCACCCGGTGCGAAGGGAGCGAAGAGGCCTGATTGCGCCTCGGGTCCGATGCCGGGACCGGAGTCACTCACTTCCACGCGCAACAACAGGTCGGATCCATCGACGGGGATGCAATTCGCCGACACCCGCACAAAACCC